>JAJRUH010000017.1 GCA_024277895.1 Bacteroidota bacterium
AAAAACATGAAAGGCTTAGGAATAAATTATCTTTTTTGATGATTGAAAGTTTTCAAAACATTTCAAGATATGCTGATACAGAAGAATCATTAAATTTAGATGAAAATTCTGAATTTTTTATGACAAGAAATATCGGTGATACATTTTATGTTATTTCTGCAAATTTAATTGATAATGATAAAATCCCGATGGTACGGGAAAAATTAGAACGTGTAAATACACTTGATAAATCGGAATTAAACAAATTATACAGAGAAGTTCTTACCAATAAACAAATTAACGAAAAAGGCGGTGCAGGATTAGGGTTTATTGAAATGGTAAGAAAAACAAAAGGTAAATTACCGTTTGATTTTGTTAAAATTGATAATAAAAAATCAATGTTTTTTATGCAAATCGAATTACGAAACCCTAAAGAAGATGACGGTTTACCCTCAATTTCTCTTTCCGATGCCAAACAAATACAAGCCCTTATTGCTCAAGAAAATATTTTAATGATGCATAAAGGAGATTATTCCGAAGAAGCAATCGGTCCGATGCTGAAAATGGTTGAAGAAAATATGCAAAATGTTTCGTTAAAAATTCACAAGAAAATATTCCATTTTCTTGTTGAAATACTTCAAAATATAAGCAAACATTCCTATGCCGTTAACGGTAAACATGAAGGAATATTCCAAATAGGTTACGAAAACAGCAAATATAATATCGGGACAGGAAATTTTATTCTTAATACCGAAATTAAAAATTTAAAAAAACAATTAGATATAGTAAACAACAAAACAGTTGATGAACTCAATGAAATGTATCGTAAATATTTAAGAGAAGGAAAAACAACAAAATCGGGAAGTGCCGGTCTCGGATTAATTGATTTAGCGAGGGAAACCGAAGACAAAATTAATTATGAATTTGTAAAAATTAATGATACCTATTCTTTCTATTCTTTAACAGTTAAATTTTAATTATGTTAGAACCGATAAACTTAGAAAAGACCAAAAACAGTCCTGAAATTATTTTAAACAAACAAGAAGCTGAATTCAAAATAGCAGGACGTTCTATTGTTGAAGATCCGAAGGAATTTTATTCTCCGATATACAATTGGCTTGAAGAATATATAAAAACTCCGTTAAAAAATACGGAATTTACTTTTGACCTGGAATATTTTAATTCTTCATCTGCCCGACAAATTATGGAATTAATTATGCTTCTTGAAAAGATTCCGAAAACAGGGAACAGTGTAAAAGTTTTGTGGTTGTATGAAGAGGGAGATGAAATGTCCAAAGAACGCGGAGATGAAATAAAATTAGTCTCAAAATTGGATTTTGAAATTAATGAATATCCTTCAGAAGATTTTTGATTAAATCCTAATATAAACAAAATGTTCCCGGATCCCATTATTTTAGAACCTACAGTAAAAACTCCGGAAGTAATATTTGATAAAGAAAATAATATTTTTCAAATAAGAGGGCGTTCTATATCAGAAAATTCCATGGAATTTTATTCACCCATAAAAGATTGGTTATCAGCATATTTCAAACATCCGAATAAATTAACTAAATTAATCTTAAATTTTGATTATCTGAACTCATCATCGGCTATTCAAATTTCTAACATTATAAATATGTTTGAAAAAAACTATAAAAAGAATATTGACGTGCTTTTGGTTTGGCAATATGAAAGAGGCGATGAATTAATTGAAAATGCAGGTATTGAATTAAATATTATTTCAGATGTTCCGTTTGTTACCGAAATATTCGAAGCAGAAGAATTTGAGAAATTTGATTTCAATTTTGATGACTAATAACTTCTGATAATTTCAGAAAATCCTTTTATCAACTCAGTTTTTTTCTCAAAAGCTGTTCCGATAACAATAATATTTGCTCCGGCATCGCAAGCATCAATAATATTTTGTTCGTTTCGCATTCCGCCTCCGACAATTAAAGGTAATCGGATATTTTCTTTTACAGTGGTTATAATCTCCTTACTGACAGGAATTAAAGCTCCGCTTCCGGCTTCCAAATATACAGATGCCTGACCCAACATCTCTCCGGCAACAGCTGTAGCTGCAACAATATCTGTTTTATCGGAAGGAATGGGTTTTGTATTGCTCATATATTCGACAGATGTTTTATTTCCCCCGTCAATTAAAATATATCCTACAGAAATTACTTCAAGATTACTTTTCTTTAAAAAAGGTGCGGCAATTACGTGATTCCCGATTAAAAAATCCGGATTTCTGCCGGAAATGAGAGATAATAATAAAATAGCATCAGCTTTATCCGATAACTGATAAACACTTCCCGGAAATAAAATTACCGGTAAATCGGAATTTTGTTTAATTATTTCGACTGTTTCATCAATATTTTGAGAAATAATGCTTCCTCCGACAAGGAAAAAATCAACTCCGGATTTTTGAGCAATAATAACCGTATTTTGCAATTTTGCATCATCAGTTTTACCGGGATCAATTAAAACGGCAAGTTTTTTTCCTTTACTTTTAAATAATGAATTATATAACACAGTTTTTAAATTATTATTTTCAAAAATAAAATATTTTACTCAATCGGCAAAGAAAAAGACCTCCGAATAACGAAGGTCTTTTTTCAAAATTTCAAAATATTTGTTACCAATCAGTTTTTATCAAATGTTTTTCAAGAAATGCTTCCATTCCCCGATAAAAATCGAATCTGTTTTCTTCATTACGAAACCCATGTCCCTCATTTTTTTTAACCATATATTCAACATCTAATCCCCTTTTCCTCATTGCTTTTACCATTTGGTCGGATTCATCTTTATTAACTCGCGGATCATTTGCTCCCTGTGCAATAAATAAAGGTGCTTTTATCTTGTCAACATGAAAAACAGGCGAAACTTGTCGTAACATCACACTGTCTTTAACGGGATTTCCCACCATTTCATACATCATTTCCAACATCGGTTTCCAATAAGGCGGAATAGTTTTCATAAATGTAAATAAATTTGAAACACCGCAATAATCAACACCTGCAGCATATAAATCCGGTTCTTTAACCAAACCCATTAATGTTGCATAACCTCCGTAACTTCCTCCGTATATAGCAATCTTATTTGGATTTGCTATTCCCTTATTAATCAGCCATTTTGTACCGTCTGTAACATCATCCTGCATTTCTCTGCCCCATTTTTTAAATGAAATTTCCCAAAACTTCCTTCCGTATCCGGTAGAACCTCTGAAATTCATTTGCAAAACGGCAAATCCTCTGTTTGCCAAAAATTGTAATTCCGGATTAAAACCCCAAGAATCTCTCGCCCAAGGTCCTCCATGAGGATTAACAACAACGGGAAGATTTTTAGCTGTTTCTATGGTATAACCTTTAGGCAAAGTCAAATATCCGTGAATGGTCAAACCGTCTCTTGATTTATATTCAATCGGCAATTGATTTGCCATTTCATTTTCATCTAACCAAGGACTGACATCCGTAATTTTTTCAATTGTATTATTCTTTTTATCATAAATATAATAAGCACCTAAGGATTTATCACTGTATGTTCTTACTATAAAAATATCTTCATTTTTATTTTCTCCTGCAATCACAACTTCATACCCCTTTAAAGTATCTTCAAGAAATTTATAGATATTTTCAGTTTCTTTATCAAAAAAATATCGTTCTCTTTTCCAAGAAGTATAAGAAGCCGATGTAATAACTTTTCTCTTTTGCGAATATGAAACACTGTTAACATCATAATCAGAATTTTTATATAAAACACTGTCTTCCTTGCCTTCCGACAAGTTAAACCTTACAATTGCACTTTTATCTCTTCCGATGTTCGAAGAACCTATTAAATTTTTATTGTCAAAAGTGAAAAATGAAGGACTGAAACTTTCTTTAAAATTAGTTGTAAGAATTGTTTTCCAAGGGTCTTTTTCTGTTTCTCTGTATAAAACTGAAGTATTAACTCCGTCTGTAATAGCAGTAGCCACACGTAATTTGCCGTTATGGTCAAATAACCATCCTTGAATATTACCCGGATTTTCAGCCAGCATTTCCAAACTTCCGTCTTTTAAATTAAGCCTGTAAGGATCAAAAACTTGCGGGTTTCTTTTGTTCATTGCAATAATTACTTCATCAGGAATTTCAGGTAAATCATCAATAATTCCGGACCTTACACCATTAAAATCAGTTAAACACTTCGGTTCTCCTCCGTTAATATTAACCAAATAAATTTTATAATTTTCATCCCCTCCGTTATCTTTCAAATACAAAATTTGTTCATCATTAGGCCAAAAATAACCGGCAATATTTCTGTCAGTTTCTTTTGTTAACTGAACAACAGAATCTTGTCCTCTCTTTTTAATAAAAATATTCATTCGTTTTTCATAGGGTGCCATATACGAAAAATAATTTCCGTCAGGAGAAATTTGATACGACGTTTTTTCGGGATTTTTAAAAAAATCTTCTAATGCAATTTTTCGGGCTTTCACAATAGTTTTTTGATTTTCATCATTACAACTGCTCATAATCATTAAACCGATTATAAAAGTTAATGACATTAATAAATGTAATTTTTTCATGAATTTATGTTTTTTATAAATAGATATGACAAAATAACGAAAAAAACTTCAAATTACATCATTATATTTTCCAATAACAATAACATAATTTCAAAAATATAAAATATCAATGAAACAAAAAACAATTATTTTCGTAAAGATTATTAAATTTGCAAACCTTTTTTTGAAAAAATTATCAAAATATATATTATGAATGATTATATTAATAGAATCAATGAGTTAGCCGAAAAATACAGAAATTACACGGCTGAAAATTTATCAAAAATTGTAAAACTTCAATCCGAAAGTATGGGCGAGGAGCTTGTACAGAAAGAATTAAAACGCCAAATGGAAGAAGCCGGCTTCGATGAAGTAAAAATTGACGGTCTCGGAAATGTAATAGGCAGAATAGGAAACGGAAAAAAAATACTGGCAATTGATGCCCACATGGACACCGTAGGACAAGGAAATCCGGATAACTGGTCATTCGATTGGCTTTCCGGCGAAATAAAAGACGGTTTTGTTCACGGAAGAGGAACTGTTGACCAGGAAGGCGGAGCCGCATCTTTTGTTACTGCCGGCAGAATTTTGAAAGAACTCGGTTTTGACAGAGACCTTACAATATATTTTACGGGAACGGTTATGGAAGAAGATTGCGACGGTTTATGCTGGAACTACATAATTGAAGAAGAAAAAATTAAACCCGACTTCGTAATAAGTACCGAACCTACAAATCTTAACATTTACAGAGGACACAGAGGGCGAATGGAAATGACCGTAAAATTTAACGGAATTTCAGCTCACGGCTCTGCACCGGAAAGAGGCGATAATGCCGTTTACAAAGCATCAAAAGCCGCTTTGGAAATTGAAAAACTGCACGAAAACCTCGCTTTTGACGAATTTCTCGGCAAAGGTTCGGTTACGATAAGTCAATTCAAATCGGGAAGCCCTTCGCTGTGTGCAGTTGCCGATTATGCCGAGCTTTATCTTGACAGAAGATTAACTTGGGGCGAAACAAAAGAAAGTGCCGTTGCCGAAATCGAAAAAATTGCAAAACCTCTCGGAGGAACGGTTGAAGTTCCTTTTTATGAAGAAACGGCTTGGACGGGATTAACATACGGAATGGAAAAATATTTCCCCACTTGGAAACTGGAAGAAGACCATCCTTTTGTGCAAACCGGCAAAAAAACTTTTGAGGCATTATGGAATAAAACACCTAAAATAGATAAGTGGACTTTTTCCACTAACGGCGTAACAATCAGAGGTAAACACGATATTCCGGTTATCGGTTTCGGTCCGGGTAACGAAGTTATGGCTCACGCTCCTAACGAAAAAGTTCCCATTGAACATCTTGTAAAAGCAAGTGCGTTTTATGCCGCTTTTGCCTATTTTATTTAAAACTAAAACCCTAATATGATGACGAGACTGTTTAAAAAGTTTGTTTTGTTATGCCGAATTTGTTTCAATATTTATATAAAATACTAAAAATCAGACTAATAAGATTCTGAAATAAATTTGCTCCGCAGAGCCTTTCAGGATTCAGAATGATATCTCAAGATGCTTTTTAGACGGCATTAATAACTGTCAATAATTAAAAAAATTAATAATATGGAAAATATTCAAAAGTTAATAAACAAAATTTCTGAATTAAAAGCGGGAAACCTTTACGATAAAGATTTTTTACTGACTTGGGAAAAATCGGAAGACGATTTAAAGCAAGTTCTTTTAATTGCCGAAACTTTAAAAGATATGCGTGATAATAACATTTCGCCTAAAGTATTCGACAGCGGATTGGCTGTTTCGCTTTTCAGAGATAACTCTACGAGAACAAGATTTTCTTATTCGTCGGCGGCAAGTTTGCTCGGATTGTCGGTTCAGGATTTAGATGAAAAAAAAGCACAAATAGCTCACGGCGAAACCGTAAGAGAAACTGCGAATATGATTTCGTTTTTGACGGAAGCCGTGGGAATAAGAGACGATATGTATCTCGGAGCGGGGGAAGCATATATGCGTGAATTCGGCGATGCACTTACCGACGGATACAAAAACGGAGTATTGCCTTCACGCCCTACAATCGTTAACCTGCAAAGCGATGTTGACCACCATACCCAATCAATGGCTGATATTCAACACCTTATAAAACATTTCGGAAGTCTTGAAAACTTGAAAGGCAAAAAAATTGCAGTTTCTTGGGCTTATTCGCCGAGCTACGGAAAACCTTTATCCGTTCCGCAAGGAATTATCGGACTTATGACACGTTTCGGAATGGATGTTTCTCTGGCATATCCGGATAATTATAACCTTATTTCCGAAGTTGAAAAAATTGCGGAAAAACAGGCAAAAGAAAGCGGCGGAAGTTTTGAAATTACAAATTCAATGAGCCACGCTTTTAAAGATGCGGATATTATTTACCCGAAAAGCTGGGCACCGTATTGGGTAATGGAAAGCAGAACAAAACTTTTACGTAACAACGACTATGAAGGATTGAAAAAGCTTGAGCAACAAGCTCTTGCCGAAAATGCAGAGCATAAAAATTGGGAAGTTAACGAAGAACTTGTAAATCTTACCATAAATAAAAATGCACTTTATATGCACCCCTTGCCTGCCGACATTTCGGGATTAAATTGCGAAAACGGAGAAGTTACAAACAAAATTTTCGAAAGGTACAGAATTGAGACATACAAAGAAGCCGGTTGGAAACCGTATATTATTGCAGCTATGATTTTTGCCGGCAAATTTAAAAATCCGGCTGAAACTTTGGAAAATATTTTAAAAAGAAATAAAAACAGAGTTTTTTAAACAAATTCAAAAGACTTTCCGGGTTGTTAAAACTCGGAAAGTCAAATAATTATCGATTCAAAACTTTTGCTTCCGCAAAAATCAATAAAAAGTTTACTGATTTTTATTAACTCGTTCTTAAAATTTTCGTGCCCGCCGAAATTGATAACAATAAGAAATATTTGTGATGTTTTTTCGGTAATCATTGTTCTTACGGAGTCAGATGTAGGGCTGCCGAATGCCCCTTTTTCGTCTCTGAAAACGGGCAAATTTTCAATATTCATTTTGCCTCTGCCTATTGCTTCATAATTTTCGCCGGTTTTGCCCAAATCAAAAAGTATGTCGCCTTCGATTTTTTCTTCATCGTATCCGCCTATGGAAAAGCCGGTTTTTATTGATGCCAAATTAATAGTATCAACCAAATTGCTTATTTTGTAAATACCTTTGCCTTTAATAATTCGTATGTGAAGGGCTTCCGCCGAAAGCCGGTAACGCGCAGGTTCTTTGCCCAATGCTTTGTATGCTTCGCGAGAAGAATATATCTGCGGAATATCTTTTATTTTTTCAATCGGAATGCTTGAAATTCGTTCAATTTCTTCATTTATTGCTTTTTGAAGTTCCGGATTTTCTTTTTCAAAAATAACCTTGCCGGATATTAAACCGAGTTTTATTGCCGGAACTTTATTTTTTATGTTGTCCGAAATTCTTACAACTTTCATTATTAAATTATTCACTTTTCATTATTCATTATTTTCAAGATATCCAATAATCATATTCGGACAGTCTTTACTTTTTGCATATTCCGAAAGCGTCATATTTTTATATTTTACTTTGGTATCGGCACCGTTTTCGATTAATAATTTAATCATTGCAAAATTTTTCTTATTCACGGCTTGTATTAAGGGTGTTTCACCATATTTATCTGTATAATTTACATTTGCTCCGGCATTAATTAAAGTTTGAGCTGAAATATATTTACCGTATTGAGCGGCATACATCAGTGGTGTTGAACTGAAATATCCCGTATATTCCAAATCGGCACCGGCTTTGAGCAACATTTTTACAATTTCGTCATTATCGGTATCAACCGCAGCAATTAAAGCCGATTCTTTTGCCATATTTTTCACGTTCGGGTCTGTTTTCATTTCATTCAGATAATAATTTAAGATGTCTTTTTTTTGCATTTTTATCACAAGAAACAGGACATCGTCTTTTATTCCTCCGCAATTTTTATTTATGTTAAATCCGGCATTTTTTAATATTTTGATATGCTTCAGTTCTCCGTATTTTATTGCTCCGTAAACAGGGGGACAATCGTCGGGAAAAGTTCCTTTTGCCTTGTCGTTCAACCCGTTTTTTATTAATAAACTCAAAAGGTTATCATTTGTAAAAACCGTTTTGTAGTTCAAAGGATATTTGTTCACGTCAGGATGTAAATTCAGCAATCGTTTAAGTAATTTTTCATCATTTACGGCAAAATTTATATTAATTGTTTGCGGATTTGCACCGAGTCGAACAAGTTTTTCTATTAAATCAATGTTTTTATTTTTTGATAAATCGGCAAAAGAAATATCAGCACCGTTTTTAAGAAGCAAATCAATTATTTCTTCCGAGTTTTTTGAAATTGCAATGTTTAAAGGGTAATCTCCGGCTTTTGACGCTTTGTTGACATTTGCTCCGAGTTCGATGAATTTTTTTACTATTTTTATGTTATCGGTATTTACGGCTTTCAAAAATGAAGTAGAACTTTTTTTGTAATGACGATATTTATTATTGTAAAAATGCTTTACAATCGGTATGTATGTACCGAATTTCCTTACGGAGTATTCATATTCTATGCTTGTATCGGGGTTTGCTCCTTTTTTTATCAGAATTTCGATATTTTTCAGAAATTCGTCTTCCGGATAATTACCGTATTTTAGCATTAAATTAAATAAAACTAAATCAAGAGAATCTTTTGATACGGAAATTTTTGAAAAATCAACCCAATCGTTTTTATTAATTTTATTTTGTTCAGAATTAAAAACAGTTACATTGTCATCTTCGGAATTTGCAGATTTACAAGCATTAAAGTTTATGCACGTTGCAAATAAGATTAAAAAAAGTATTGTTTTCATAGTTTGCGTTTTAAGAATTTTCCGTAAGGAATATTTTCGGATAATTTATTTCCCGATAATACGATTTGCCCTCTTTTGATTACATATTCGGGTTTTCCTTTAATTGTAAAATTTTCGTAAATATTCAAATCGCAATTTTGATGATGCGTTTTTACGCTTATTTTTTCTTCAACGGTATCGTCCCAAATCAGCAAATCGGCATCCGAACCGACTGCAATTTCGCCTTTTTTCGGATACAAACCAAATATTTTTGACGAGTTTACAGAGGTTATTTTAACAAAGTCGGTTAAAGAAATTTTATTTTGCAAAACGCCGTATGTATAAAGCAAGCTCATTCGATGCTCAACACCTCCGGCACCGTTCGGTATTTTTCTGAAATCGTCTTTGCCGAGAAGTTTTTGCTCGTATAAAAAGGGGCAATGGTCGGTTCCGGTTGTTAAAACAGTGCCGTTTTTAAGTGCCGACCATAATTTTTCGTTATCCTGCTTTTTCCTAACCGGCGGACTGAAAACAAATTTTGCCGTATTTTCAAAATTACCCGTTAATTTTTCATCGTCAAGAAGAAGGTATTGCGGACAGGTTTCGGCATATATTTTCAAACCTTTTTCCTGTGCTTGTCGAATTATTTCTGCTGATTTTCCGGTTGAAACGTGCACAAAATAGACTCTGCATCCGGTTTTTTCGGCAAAATTTATTATTTTTTCAACGGCTTTGTATTCTGTTTCTGGCGGTCGGGAAAGTGCGTGAAATTCAGGGTTTGTTTTTCCTTCGGCAAAAAAGTTATTTCGTAAAGTTTCTATATCGTTGCCGAGTTCGGCGTGAACGGTGAGCAATGCTTTGCAATCGGCAATAATTTGCATTACTTTAAACAACTTTTCATCATTTAATCCTATGCTGTCCAAATAAGCGGTGTAAACTTTAAATGAGGTAATTCCTTCATTAATACAGGTTTTTATCTCACTTTCAAGATTATCGTAAAAATCAATCGGCGAAACGTGAAAAGTGTAATCGGTAAGGCAGTTTTCGGCTTCTTTTTTTCTTTCGGCAAGAGCTTCCGGCAGGTTTTGTTTTTTTCGAGGTGTAACAAAATCTATTATTGTAGTTGTTCCGCCGAATAATGCGGCTTTGCTTCCGGTATAAAAATCGTCGGACGAATATCCGGCAAAAGTCGGCAAGTGCATATGAACGTGCGGGTCAATTCCGCCGGGAAAAATGAATTTATTTTCTGCATTTATAACTTTACAATTTTCTCTTTTTTTAATTTTATCGGTAATTTTCGAGATTTTCCCTTCTGAAATAAGAATATCGCCGATAAAAATTTTATCGGACTTTACGATTTTTCCGTTTTTAATAAGAATATCCGTCATTTATTTTTCAAGAATTTTTAAATATGTGCCGTCTTCCTGTTTTTCAAAACCAATCTTTTTCAAATATTTTATATGATTTGCCGATTGCGGAAAAACTAAAACCTTTTCTATTCCTTCTTCTTTAAACCTGTTTTTCAGGCGTTTATAAATAAATTTTGCATTTTTATAATCGCGATATTGAGGAACTACAAAATCCAAACCGACTTTCAATGTGTTTCCGTTAATTTTATGAGCAAGAAAAATTCCGGCAACGTTCATATTTCTTAATACGAAAAAACTTATTGTGTTTAAATCGGCTTTGTATTTAAAACCGGGAAAGAATTTTTGAATATCTTTATCGTAAAATTCGAGAAAACTTAATAAATATTTATTGCTGCCTCTGACTTCAAGTGTCGTAAAAAGTTCTTTTTTGCTGTAAATTCTGAAAAGATAAAACATATCCGTAAGAACGATAAATCCGTTTAAAAATGCAACCGGATATGCTTTAATTAAAATACCGTATGCTGTAAATGTTGCGGCACCTGCGAGGTTTACCCAGCGAAATTTCACAATCGAGTTCAGTGTCATCGAAACGGCTATTATTACCGATGCCGTATATCCTATAATTTGAAGTGTGTCCATTTTTTTAGTTGAAAGTTAAAAGTTGAAAGTTAAAAGTTTGACGTATTTGAGTGCAAAGCAAATTGAAAATATTCATTTTTCAAAAAATATTATTGGTGTATGTTGCTCTTTCTTTTCCACAATCTCTTTGCTTGTTCTTGTGCAAATTGCAGTATTTCCGGTTCGTTAACATTTTGAACAACTTTATTTTTCACTATTAATTTTCCGTCGGAAATTACGTGCAGAATATCGTTTGAATTGAAACCGAATACAAAATGTCCGAGAAAATTATCTTTATTTACAGGCGTAGGCGATTTGTAATCCAAAATAACAAGATTATTTTCACCGTCGCCGGTAAAATTATTTTCTGCAATGTAGTTATGAACATTCCTAAAACGCTTGTAAACACCGGGATAATCAATATTATCAAAGCCCTGACCGACAAAAAATGCCTGCTGTGCCGAACGCAGCATATCGCTGTGCATTCCGTCGGTGCCGAGCATAATTTTTTCGCCCAAACCTTCGGCATTAAAATAGCCGACATTGTTATTAAGGTTACTTTCAACGTTTTGCACTACCCAAGCATTTGAGTTATTTATAAGTTCTTTTTCATTTTCGGAAAGATGTAAGCAATGTCCGAGAATTGTTTTTGAAGAATTTAAAACTCCGTAATCGTTTAATCTTTCAATAACGCGTTTTCCGTAATTTATAAGCGAATGGTCTTGGTCGTAGCGGTCTTCTGCAACGTGAATATGAAAACCGGAATTGTATTTTTGCATTAAATCGGCAGCTTTTTGCATTGTTTTTTCACCTACGGTGAAAGATGCGTGCAAACCGATAAGTGCTTGATTTTTTTTCAGATAATTTTCGGTTTCGGCAAGTCCTTTTTCGGCTTTTTCAAGCCCGTCGCGGTCGGTAATTTCATAACATAACAAATGGCTTACTCCCACTCTGTCAAATGCTTCGGCAATAATATCCGTCGAACCTTCGATGAAATTCGGTGAAGCGTGATGGTCAATCACAAAAGTTGAACCTGCTTTTGCACAAGCAATTGCCGTTGCCAAAGCACTTGCTTTAATCATATCTTTATCGAGAGATTTATCCAAAGTCCACCAGATATATTTCAAGATTTCATAGAAATTTTCGGGATTTTTTTTCGGAGCACCCATTCCTCTTGCTAATGCAGAATAAACGTGATGATGTCCCACGGCAAAAGATTTGGTAACAATTTTGCCTGCACAGTCAATTATTTCCGCATTTTTTTCGTCAAGATTATTTGAAAAAGAAATTTTTCCGTTTTTACCTTCTTCAATCAGAATGTCGGTTTGTTTAAATTCAAGTGTTTTGTAATCTATAAATGTTGCATTTTTTAAAAGTATCATATTTGTAGAGTTAAAAAGTCATCGTAATTACTTGGGTTTATTATAAATGTTTCTGAATTTTGATATGCGTTTAAAAAAGTTTTTGAAAATTTAACGTTTTTCTTTTCATTCCATTTAATTTCAAAAGCATGTAAAATTCCGTCACGTTCTTCAATATAATCAATTTCTTGTTGTCTTGTTGTTCGCCAAAAATAAATATTTGAATAATAATTATTATAATTTATAAATTTAATTCTTTCGCTTATAAAATAATTTTCCCATAATGCACCTTTATCAGTTCGTTGGTCTAACAATGTATAATTTGCTATCAAGCTGTTTCTGATTCCGTTATCATAAAAATATATCTTTTTACCTCTTTTAATTTCATTTCTCGCATTTCTGCTTAAAGCTGACAATTTAAATATTACAAAAGTTTTTTCAAGTAAATCTATATATTTCTCAATAGTAGCTTTATCAGCTCCGATGAGTTGAGCAAGTTCATTATACGAAACTTCACTTCCTATTTGTAAGGCTAATGCTTGAAGTAACTTTTTCAATAAAGTAGGTTTCTTTATCTTTTCGTAAGTAAATAAATCTTTATACAAATAACTGTTTGAAATTAAATTTAAAGTTTCCTTTTCTTCTCCAATTTTCATAATAGTTTCAGGATATGAACCATAAATTAAACGATGTTCCAAAAGGCGTTTTTCATCAAGCATCCCAAAATGTTGTTCTAATTCTTGATAAGAAAGCGGGTATAAGAAATACTCATATTTCCTGCCGGTAAGAGGTTCACTAATTTCGTTTGCTAATTCAAATGCAGATGAGCCTGTTACAATCACTTGAATATCTTTCAATTCATCAACAATCATTTTTATTAACAAACCGATATTTTTTATTCTTTGAGCTTCATCAATAAAAACTAATTTTTTTTTTCCGATTATACGTTTTAATTTTACAGGTGATGCATTTTTAAACATTAAATGAACATCCTCAATATCGCCGTTTAACCAAAGATATTCATCATTATATCTTTCTGCAATTGTTTTGAGTAATGTTGTTTTTCCGGTTTGTCTAGAGCCGAAAATTATAATTGCCTTGCCTTTGAATAATCTTTGAAATATTACATCTTCTATTTGTCTCTTAATCATAAAACCTATATTTAGTGATTACAATCCCCAAATATACGCTAAATATTCGATTATAATCACTAAATTTACATTTATTTTATTATTTATGTGAATTTAACGATTATAATCCCCGAGCTTACACTTTCTTAAGTATAAATACTAAAACTTCTTCGTATAAAAATGACAATAAGGTTTTGTTCCTTTATGCTCGTAATAATCCTGATGATAATTTTCTGCTTGCCAAAATTTCGAAGCTTGCGTAAGTTTAGTAACAACCTTGTAACCTTTTTCTTTCAACTGCTTAATTAATTTTTCCGAAATTTGTTTTTGATTATCGGTTGTATAAAAAATTTCCGAACGGTATTGATTACCGATATCGGGTCCTTGTCTGTCAACTTGTGCAGGATCGTGTGTTTCAAAAAATAATTTTGCCAATTTTTCGTAACTTACTTCATTCGGGTTAAAAACAACCTTTACGGCTTCTGCATGACCGGTTGTTCCTGAACAAACCTGTTCGTAAGAAGGGTTTCTTACGTGTCCTCCGATATAGCCGACTTCCGTAGAAATAACACCTTTTTGTTTTTTCATCCAATGTTCTGTTCCCCAAAAACAACCGGAAGCAAAAATGACTGTTTCGGTTTTCGGAATTTCAATTTCTTTAATCATACCTTTCAGCGGACTGAAAGAAATTGAAACAGAGTTTACACAATGTCGCGTATTTTTGTCAGTGTATCCTTCTCCTTCAAAAACATGTCCGAGATGCCCGCCGCAATTTGCACAAACAATTTCAGTTCGCATACCGTCGGGGTCGGGAATGCGTTTTACCGCACCGTCTATTTCGTCGTCAAATGAAGGCCAACCGCAATGTCCGTCAAATTTTGCGTTTGATTTATATAATTCTGCTCCGCATCTTTTGCATTTGTATATTCCTTCTTCAAAAAAATCGTTATAAATTCCCGTATGGGGTTGCTCGGTTCCTTTATTAATAATTATTCTTTCTTCTTCGGGAGTCAGTTTATTATATTTCATAGCTTTATGTTCTTGTGTATTTTTATTATTTTGACAGCCGGCTGTTGTTATTAAAAACAGCAAAACTACTATATTTATAATTTTTATCATAATATTTGAGGGCTTGCTGAAAAACGCTAAATATATTGTAATTCAACACTTTATACTTGTATTTTGTGATAAAGTGCAAGGTTTTTGAATGAAACATCTTGAAACCCTTGCACTTATTTTGATAAAACTACCAAATTTTTGCTGCTCAGCTGCATATCTCTTTTATATTTTGTTCAATTTGAAGTATTTATATACATCTACATCTCACAAAATCCAAAATAGACGCACATCTGAGCTTTTCAGCAAGCCCTATTTTACAGTTCTGAACGGCATATAGAGGATATTATTATCTTTTTATTACTAATTCTTCTGTTTATTTTTATAAATTCAATTGAAACTCAAAATTAATCCAAGCTAAAATTACTACAATAATAAGTGCCGGAAAGAGATTAAATACTTTTATTTTTTTAATATCCAAAATATTTATTCCGAGACCTATTAAAAGGATTCCTCCTGTTGCAGTTAATTCGGCAATAATGCTTTTATCTATAAATTCGCCGAAATACATTGCCAAAATTGTTAATCCTCCTTGAAATATAAGCATCGGAATTACGGAAAAAGCTACACCTATTCCAAATGCAGAAGCTAAAGCTACGGATGAAAAACCGTCCATCACTGATTTTGTAATCAGAAGCGTTGAATCTCCTTTCATTCCTTCTTCCAAAGCACCTAAAATTGTCATTGAACCCATACAAAACAGCAAAAATGCCGTCAGCATTCCTTCGGAAAATTTATCACCTCCGATTTTTATTCTTTTTTTTATAAATTCGGCTTGTTTCTCCGTAAATTTTTCAATATTTAATATTTCTCCTATAATTCCTCCTAATACAAGACTAAATACTAATATCATATAACTGCCTGTTTTCATTGCCATTACAAATCCGAGAAACAATGTAAACAAACCTAATCCCTGAAAAACGGTAAGTATAATCCTTTTCGGAAGTTTGGTTTTTAAAAGCAAACCTACTCCGCTGCCGGCTAATACGGCTGCCATATTAATTAAGGTTCCTGTCATATATTCGTTATTTTAAAAATATCTTTTGCTTTATTACATATAAGACATTTATAATCAAGATTATTAAGTCTTTTTTTAGTTTATCTGATTCTTCATCAATTTCTTTGTTATGAAAGTATAAAAAAATTCTTAAGTTTCAAATAATTCCATTACTTATTTTATTCTGTTTTTTAGAATAACAGAGTTTAAAGAAACTATGTTACAAAGTCCTAAAATTATTGGTGAAATTTTTGACGGTCAGGATTATAGTATATGAAATTGTTTTATTCCAAATTATTTGTGAATTTGAAAAACAAAGACCATTCGAGTTTCGGGAACTAATTCCGTAACTGAGCTTTAAGCAACTAAAACCGCTAAAATATTAACACAGATAAAGATAACCGCAAACAAATAAAAAAATTTGCAGATAAAAAAAATATTCATACTTTTGACCAATTGGTTAAACTGTTTTATTAAACCGTTTATTTAATTCTGAATAATGAAAAATATAAAGCATCAAAATACAGAAGAAAAAATATTAGACGCTGCTAAAGAGGTCTTTACGGAAGAAGGTAAAGCAGGGGCAAAAATGCAAATGATTGCCGACAGAGCAGGAATTAACAAATCTCTTTTACACTATTATTACAGAAGTAAAGACAAGCTCTTTGCAGCAGTTTTTAAATTTGCTTTCGGCAAAATGGCTTCAAGAATTTTTGATATTTTTAAAAGTGATGATGATTTTTTTACTCAAATTGAGAAATTTATTGAAAACTATTTATCCGCTATTATTAAAAATCCTTTTATACCAATGTTCATTTTGGGAGAATTAAATAAAAAACATAACAATATTGCAGCAGAATTAATTATCAAATCCGGAGTAAATATTGATTTTTTTGAAGATCTTGTAAATGAACAAATAAAAAAGGGAAATATTCGAGAAACAAATCCGAAAAAGCTGATTATAAATATATTAGCTCTTTGTGTTTTTCCTGTTATAGCAAAACCGCTTATAGAACCTATAATTTTTGATAATGATAAAAATGCTTATAACGAATATATTAAAAACAGAAAAGATGAGATTACACAAATAATTTTTTCTCAAATTAAACCTTAATACAATGAATAGAATTCATAAAAAGTTAATATCTTTCATTTTCTTTATTTTAATCAATACTGTTTTGTTTTCGCAAAATTTAATCAGTCTTGACAGTTGTATTTTTTATGCCGAAAATCATTTTCCGATTCTAAAAAATGATGTTTTAAACAATAAAATATCCGATTTGCAAATAAAGAATCTGTCTGCAAACTTTCTTCCGGAAGTGTATTTTGAAGCAAAAGCAAGCTATCAATCACAAACAATTGATTTAGACATAAATACGGAAGGAATGCCGGCAAATTTCAATTTAGAATTTCCCGTACCGCCGCTTGACCAATATGCAATGACCTTAAATATATCTCAAACAATATATGACGGGGGTTTAATAAAATATTCAAAAATAGCGGAAAGCCGAAAATTAAAATTGAAAAATTTAAATAATGACATTTCTTTTTACAAAATAAAAAAACAGCTGAACAACATTTATTTCGGGATATTGATACTTCAAAAAACCGAAGAACAAATTAACGGATCTTTAAGCGAACTGCAAGAAAAATATACCGCCCTGAAATCGGCTTTAAAAAACGGAGTTATCAGTCCTGAAAATTTAGATTTATTATCGGTAAACATTTTGAAAACAAAACAGAAACTATCTGAAATTCAAGAAAATATAAATAACGGATATATTGCACTGTCAATTTTAACAGGAAAAAGCTATACTTCCGAGAACAAATTAAAAGTTCCTATAAATATTGAACTGATTTATGAAATTAACCGTCCCGAAACAGAAATATTTAATATTCAAAATGAATTATCAGATATAAACATTAAGCTGATTAACAGCAAAAAAATGCCTAAATTAGGTGTATTTGCCGCAGGCGGATACGGAAATCCCGGTTTAACTTTAATAAAAGACGAATGGAGCCCTTATTTTATAATCGGAGCAAAATTAAGGTGGAATGTTTGGGACAGAAATCAAAGCTCCAAAGAGAAACAAATTCTTAATATCAAAAAGAATGCTGTTAACAATCAAAAAGATGCTTTTAATCAATCTGTTGATATTCAGGCAAAACAAATAGTTTCCGAAATAAAAAAATACGAAAAATTACTTAAATACGATAATGAAATTACGGCATTACAAGATAAAATATGCAAAACAACCGGCTATAAATTACAAAACGGAACGGCAAATTCCGTAGATTATATTTCTGCATTAAACGCCAAAGAACAAGCAAATATTCAATATGAAATTCATAAATTAAAAGTCTTAAAATACAAATATGAATATTTTATTGTAACGGGAAATAAATAGGCAGTAAGAACAGTATAAAACCGAAGGAATTTGATTAAATAAAATTGAACTTAAATACACAGCAAAATGAACAAATTGATATTATTTTTAACAATAATTTTTCTCTCTGCATCGTGCGGAAATGATAACAAAAAAGCCGATGCTTACGGAAATTTTGAAGCAAAAGAGATTACAATTTCATCGCAAACAGCCGGAAAAATAATTAAATTTCCGATAAGAGAAGGTGAAAAATTACAGGAAAATAAAATAGTTTGCATTATTGATACGACTGATTTTTTCCTTAAAAAAAAGGAACTTGAAGCACAAAGAAACGCAACAGCATCAAAATATTCAAACATTATTGCACAAGTAAATGTATTGGAAGAACAAATAAAAATTCTTGAAATTGAAAAAAAACGTATCGAAAATTTATTAAAAGATAATGCCGCAACAAAAAAACAAGCTGACGACATTAACGGAAAGATTAAAATTCTGATAAAACAAAAAGAACAGGTTAAAACACAGAACAAAAATCTTTTCAGTCAACTTAAAGTTTTTGATACCAAAAAAGAAACTATTGATAATCAAATTCTTAAATCCATAATAAAAAACCCGATAAAAGGAACTGTTCTGACAAAATATGCAGAAGAAAACGAAATTACTTTACCCGGGAAACCGCTTTATAAAATCGCCGATTTATCCGTAATGAAATTAAGAGCATACATCGACGGAAAGCAATTAAGCAGTATTAAAATCGGACAAAAAGTAAATGTTTTGATTGATACGGAAACAGATAAAATGAAAAAATACGAAGGAACAATTACAAAAATTTCCGATGAAGCAGAATTTACGCCGAAAATTATACAAACAAAAGAAGAACGAGTTAATTTGATTTACTCAATTATAATAAGAGTGAAAAATGACGGCAAAATAAAAGCAGGAATGCCGGGTGAAGTGAGGTTTTAACAGTAGGCAGTAAGCAGTAGGCAGTAGGCAGTAAGCAGCAGGCAGTAGGCAGTCAACAGTAAGTAATAAAATTTAAGAGGATGAATGAATTTTCAATAATATTATCCGGCATATCAAAAAACTACGAAAATATTAAAGCCGTTGATGATATTTCACTGAATATTAAAAAAGGCGAACTTTTCGGTTTAATAGGACCCGACGGTGCGGGAAAAACAACCCTTATCAGACTTCTTACTACTTTGCTGAAACCCGATAAAGGATTTGCTGAAGTCGAAAATTTTGACACCGTAAAAGATTACAAAAAAATAAGAAAAATTGTCGGATATATGCCCGGAAGATTTTCTCTGTATCAAGATTTATCCGCAGAAGAAAATCTGAACTTTTTTGCTTCGGTTTTTAATACAAGCGTTGAAGAAAATTACGATTTAATTAAAGATATTTATTCATATATCGAACCTTTTAAAAAAAGAAAAGCAGGAAAACTTTCGGGAGGTATGAAACAAAAACTTGCTTTATCCTGTGCTTTAATTCATAAACCTAAAGTTTTATTTCTTGACGAACCCACAACAGGAGTAGATGCCGTTTCGAGAAAAGAATTTTGGGAAATGCTGAAGAACTTACAAAAGAAAAACATAACAATATTGGTATCAACACCTTATATGGACGAAGCAAGTTTATGCGACAGAATTTCATTAATGCAAAACGGCAAATTAATGGAAACTGATACACCCGAAAATATCACAAATAAATTTCAAAAACAGATTTTTTCAATCAGAAGTAAAAACAAACAAAAACTAATTAAAAATTTAAGAGAATATAACCAAACTTATTCGGCAAATATATTCGGGCAAGATATTCATTATATCGACAAAAGAAATAATGTTAAAATTGACGAGCTTCATACTTATTTAAAATCCGAAAAGCATACCGGCATCGAAATTAAAGCCGTTAAACCGAATATTGAAGATTGTTTTATTGAATTAATGAAAAAAGAACAGTGAGTTGTAGGCAGTTGGCAGTTGGCAGTAAGCAGTCAACAGTAGGCGGTAAGCAGTAAGCAGTAGGCGGTAAGCAGTAAGCAGTAAGCAGTAGGCAGTTAAAAATGGAAAAATGTACGAAAATAATATCATATCGGTAAAAAATTTAACAAAAAAGTTCGGAGATTTTACGGCAAACGATAATTTGAGTTTTGACGTAAAAAAAGGCGAAATATTTGGGTTTTTAGGAGCTAACGGAGCAGGAAAAACAACGGCAATTAAAATTTTTTGCGGCTTATTATCTCCTACTTCGGGAAATGTGAATGTTGCCGGATACGATATTTATAAAGATACCGAAAAAATAAAAAAAAACATAGGTTATATGAGCCAACGTTTTTCTTTATACGAAGATTTAAGCGTTAAAGAAAATATACGGTTTTATGCTCGAATATACGGACTGCCGAAAAAAGAAATAAAAATAAAAACCGAAGAATTACTCGAAAAACTCAATTTTTCACACGCCGTTAACAAAAAAATAAAAGATATTCCGCTCGGCTGGAAACAAAAATTGGCTTTTTCTGCTGCTGTTTTTCACAACCCGAAAATCGTTTTTCTTGATGAACCTACCGGCGGTGTTGACCCTATAACAAGAAGACAATTTTGGGATTTAATTTACGAAACGGCAGAAAACGGAATAACTGTTTTTGTAACAACACATTATATGGACGAAGCAGAATATTGCGACAGAGTTTCAATTATGGATGCCGGAAAAATTGAAGCAATAGGAAAACCCGAGGAATTAAAGAAAAAATATAATGTAAAATCGATGGATGAAGTGTTTATTAAAATTGCAAGATAAGCAGTTGGCAGTCAGCAGTTGGCAGTCAGCAGTTGGCAGTCAGCAGTTGGCAGTCAGCAGTTGGCAGTCAGCAGTCTTACAGTGTTAAAAAGTTTAACTGAGAAAATATTAATAAAAAATAATTATTCATTAAAATTAAAAAATTATGGGATTTCGGGATTTGAAAGTTTATCAAACAGCTTTTAAATTAGCTATGGAAATTTATGAAATGACTAAAAAATTTCCGAAAGAAGAAAAATACTCGCTGACCGATCAAATCAGAAGATCTTCTCGTTCAGTTTGTGCAAATATCGGTGAAGGATACAGAAAACGAAGGTACCCGAAACATTTTATCAGTAAATTAAGTGACAGTGATGCAGAAAATACGGAAACACAAGTTTGGCTTGACTTTTCATTATCGTGCAAATATATTGACAGAGAAAAATATAATAATTTAACATCAAAATCAGAAGAAGTCGGAAAACTTTTGGGATTTATGATGAATAATTCTGAGAAATTTAAATAAGGATATTGTTCAGTTGGCAGTTGGCAGTTGGCAGTTGGCAGTCTTGCTGTGTTAAAAAGTTAAACTGAAAATAATATTAATAGAGAAGACACAGAAATATGAAGCAACTTTTATCATTTATAAAAAAAGAATTTTACCACATTTTGAGGGACAAACGAACAATGATTATTTTGTTCGGAATTCCGATTGCTCAAATCCTGATTTTCGGTTATGTAATTACAAATGAATTGAAAAATGTAAAAATAGCCGTTCTTGATTTATCAAAAGATAATATTACTTCCGAAATTATTAATAAAATAACAGCTTCCGGTTTTTTTGTACTCGAAAAAAACATAAAATCCGAAAAAGAAATTCACAAAGTATTTAAAGAAGGTAAAATACGGGAAGTTATTGTTTTTGAAAACGATTTTGCAAAAAAACTGCAGAAAGAAAATAATGCCGGTATTCAACTGATTGCCGATGCTTCCGATGCTAATTCAGCAAATATGATTGTAAACTATACTTCGGCAATTATTAATAATTTTCTTAAGGAAATAAATAAATCGGCAAGCATTCCGATACGCATAAACATCAAAGAACGAATGGTTTACAACGAGCAATTGAGAGATGTGTATATGTTTATACCGGGAACAACGGCAATGATTTTAATGCTTATTTCCGCTATGATGACAAGTATTGCCGTAGCTCGCGAAAAAGAACTCGGAACAATGGAAGTTTTGCTGGTATCGCCTCTGAAACCGATTCAAATTATTATAGGAAAAGTTACACCTTACTTCATTTTCTCATTTATTATTTCAATTATAATTATTGCTGTCGGGAATTTGGTATTCGGAATGCCCGTTTTAGGCAGTTTAAGTCTGCTGCTCGCCGAAACAATGCTGTTTATATTACTTGCATTATCATTGGGAATATTCATTTCAACCGTCACGGAAACTCAACAATCTGCAATGATGATGTCATTATTTGCATTATTGCTTCCGACAATTCTTTTGTCCGGTTTTATTTTTCCTATTGAAAATATGCCGAAAATTTTACAGTGGTTTGCAGCATTAATACCTCCGAAATATTTCATAATTATTTTAAAAAATATAATGATAAAAGGAACCGGTTTCGCTTATGTTTGGAAAGAAACTTTAATTCTCACCGGAATGACTGTTTTTTTTATCGGATTAAGTGCAAAAAAATTTAAAATAAGATTGGAATAGGGAGTTTACAGTAGGCAGTGGGCAGTGGCAGTAGGCAGTAGACAGTCAACAGCCAACAGTCAACAGTCAACAGCCAACAGCCAACAGTCAGCGGTAGGGAATCAGCAGTGGGCAGC
>JAJRUH010000018.1 GCA_024277895.1 Bacteroidota bacterium
AAATTTTTAATGATATTGAAATGCGTGTTGCAGAACTTTTTGAAGAAAAATCCGGACATGAAGGTGTTGTTACACAAAAAGAAGTTGATGATATTATAAAAATTATGGGAAAACCTGAAGATTTTGAACCCGAAGAAGACGAAAACATAAATTTCTCATTTTCAAACAAAAAGAAAAGCCGAAAACAAAAACGTTTGTACAGAGACGAAGAAAATCAAATAATTGCGGGAGTTTGCAGCGGTTTAGGAAGTTATTTCGGAATTGATCCGGTAATTATTCGTTTACTGTTTGTTGCAGCCCTTGTTATCGGAGGATTCGGGACACTGCTATATATTATTTTATGGATCGCCGTACCGAAAGCTGAAACCATTTCTCAAAAATTAGAAATGAACGGTGAACCCGTTACGGTTTCAAATATTGAAAAAGCAATAAGAGATGAATTTGAAACAGTGAAAAAAAAATTATTTAAAAAAAAGAAAAATTAATAAGTTTTTTTATTTTTTATAAAATAAATTGCCGGTAACAACCAAACCAACATACATAAACACTGCAAAAACCAAACTGCTTACAGCTAATTGCATACCTCCGGAAATAATATGTCCGCTAGTGCATCCTCCGGCTGTTCTTGCACCGAAAATAAGGATAAAACCTCCGATAAAAGCCCAAATAATGCGTTTAATTTTTGAACCCCCTTTTTGTTCTTCCCAATTAGAATAGATTAATCGAAATTTGAATTGCTTTTTAATTATTGAAACAATAAAAGCTGCTGCCATTGCTCCGAATAAAAAGGTTAATTCCCATTGTCCGGGAGTATGTATCTTCTCAAAATAAGAATTATTTGTTGTATTTGTCAAAAAATCAGCCAAATACGGAAATGATGTTGAGGCACCGATAGGTCGATTTGTAGTTGCAGTTAAAAATACAATTGAATTTAAAACGGCTAATAAAATACCGGAAATTATCCATTTTTTATTTTTAGATTTTTCTTTTTTATTAATAAAATAGGCTATAAATATAAAAAATAAGGAAAAGATAGCTGTAAGTATAAAATACAGTGCCGGATGATTTCCTGTTAATGAAAATAAAGATATTTTACCGAGATTTGCACCGAATAAACTTGTAATGTAAGGTAAAACTAAAGTGTAAATAAGTCCGCCGAATAATCCGCCGATTATGCCGATTAAGGCATCCAAAGAACCTTCTCCCAGCGAAACAAAAAGAGTTCCCGGACAATAACCCAAAACTGCCATTCCCATTCCGAATAATAACCCTCCGATAATAATTCCGCCCGGAAAAAACGGTTTAACGTGAAATTGAGCAAAACCAAGTGCAATAATAATGCTCAACAATATTGATCCGAGTCCCAGTGTTAACAAAATTGTTTTTATTACAGTATGATTTTTTAATTGAGCTTCCCCGCTGATAACGTTGTATTTATTCAAATCGGCATATTGAATAATCATGCCGAATAATGCCCCAAACAATAAAATTAAAATTATGTTTTCCATATTTATTTTCAATTAATATTTATCGCAAAAAAACATAATAAAATCAGGCAAGTCAAATGATAAAAAATAATCTGTTATAACTAAAAGTTATAATGTGCGGCAAAACGAATAAATAAATCAACAATTTCATTTTGTTGACCTTCAGTTACGATAAAATTAAAATTACGTTTAATTTCTAAATTTTTGACATCTATTATTGCCAATTCATTACGTTTTAGTTCTTTAAGAATACTTCTGACGGATAAGAACGCAAGTGATTCGGAATGGAGGATATAATTTTTAATTCCCTCGGTACTGCCGTATTGTAATTCAATATGAAAATCTTTAAAAGAGCTGTTTTGTTTTTTTAATTCATGAGCAATAACTTCCGATGTTCCGGAACCGTCTTCTCTCTGTATTACAGGATATTTCAATAATTCTTTTAATGTTATTTCATCTTTTTTGGTTAGCGAATGAGTTCTTTTTGCAGTTAAAACAATTTCATCTTTCAGAAATTCCGTATAATGAAATTCTCTGCGTTTTGAATATCCTTCAATAATTCCTATATCAATTTTATTGTTTTGTAATGCTGATTCTATTTGTTCGGTATTCCCGATTATTACACTAACAGCCAAATCTTTAAACCGAGACTTAAATTCTGCCGAAATTTGCGGTAAAACATAATTTGCAATAGTTGTACTGGCACCTATACGAATTTTTCCGATTTGCATTTTATTTAAAGCACTGAGTTCAAAATCCATGCGACTATATAATTTCTGAATCTCTTGTGCATATTTAAAGAGTATAATTCCGGCTTCAGTTAAATCAATCCTATTTCCTTTTCGGTTAAAAAGTTTAACATTAAATTGTTGCTCAATCGCCTTAATATGCTTTGTAACAGCCGGTTGAGTTATGTAAAGTTCTTCAGCTGTTTTTGTAAAACTTAATTTTTCGGCAGCTTTTTTAAAAACCATTAATCTGAAATCCATTTTATTAAAGAAAGTTTAAAAGTGAAAAAACCAAATTAATAATAATTTCAAGCCTTTAGAATTATATTGACAATAAATTCAGTACCCCCGACAGGAATCGAACCTGTATTTACAGTTTAGGAAACTATTGTTCTATCCGTTGAACTACGAGGGCAGAATATTTTACAAAAGTATAAAAAAGCTTGCGGCAATCAAACTAGTTTTACATTTTCTTAACTTTAATAATATTTACCGGACAAAGTTCTGCCGCTTCAACATTTGCCTCATATTCATCATCGGATGTAATTGTATTAAAAATTCCCTTTTTTTGTTTTGCATCAATTAAATTGCACTTTCCGTCTGTTTCATCCATTTCCCACCGATAAGGAGCAACTTCGACACAATAATTGCATCCGATACATTTTGCTCTGAAATGTGTAATTCTTATCATAATTTCTTTTCAGCACGCAAATTTTGTTAATTTTGGTCAATATTTCAAAATAAAATTACATTCTGCAAGTTTATGTAGATTAGGTTATGAAAAAATTTGCTTCTTACGGTATATTAATTTTAATAATTTTTATTTCTGCCTGTGCACAAATAGGGACATTAACCGGCGGTGAAAAAGATACAATTCCGCCGAAATTTGTTAAAAGTATCCCTCCGGAACAAGGCAAAAATTTTAAAGGCGATAAAATCAGCATTATGTTTGATGAATTTTTTGTTTTAGACAATCTCAACGCTGTTTTTTTATCGTCCCCGCCCCTTCTGAAGAAACCGGATTTCAAAATTAAAAGAAAAACATTACTGATAAAACTACATGAAGCCTTAAAAGACACAACAACATATACTTTTCTGTTCGGAAATGCCATTAAAGATTATCACGAAGGAAATAAAATACATGATTTTCGATTTGTGTTTTCTACAGGAAATACAATTGATACAATGGAGGTTTCAGGTGTTGTAATTGATGCAAAAACACATAAAAAGCAAGCAGATTTACTCGTTATGTTGTATTATAACCATACGGATTCTGTCCCCATTAAAGAAAAACCTTATTATATTGCAAAAACCGATACTTCCGGTAAGTTTAATATAAATTTTATTAAGCCGGGAAAATATAAAATCTTCGCCTTAAAAGATAATGATGCGAACCTGAATTTTAATCTGCCGCAAGAAAAAATTGCATTCATCGATTCTTTTATTATTCCGAAAATTAAAACAGAAACAAAAATTGATTCTTTCAAAGCCGGTTCCGTACTGCATTTCGGTGATGACGATGCAAAAGGTGATACTCTGAAAAAAGACACGGTAATTATTACAAAGAAATACATTTATACGCCCGATAATATTATTTTATTTGCTTTCACGGAAGACAATCTGTCGCAGTATCTTATTAATTCAGAAAGACCTGTAAAAGAAAAGTGCGTTTTTCTGTTTAATAAAACAACTGAAAATGTGAAAATCAGCGGGTTGAATTTCACATTAAATCCCAAAAACTCTTTTGTTGAAAAACAAGATTCCGGAAAAAGCATCATTGTTTGGCTTAATGATAAAAATCTTTTCGGAAAAGATACAGTACGGTTTACCTTTTCCTATTTTAATAAAGATTCTGTCGGAAATTTATTTTCTCAAACAGATACAACTGCCCTTATTTTTAATAATAATGCAGATACAATAATTCATCGTATCTCTGTCAGTGACAGTGAATCTGATGTTGATTTTTTTAAAGACTTTACTATAGAAACAGAAACACCGATATTAAAAGCAGATACTTCAAAAATAAAACTTTTTATGCTTTTTGATACTTTGGTAAGCGATACTAAAAAACAAGAATTGCTGAAATCATATCGTCCGACCCCGGACACACTGATTTTTTCTTTAAAGCGTCCGTTTGTTAACCGTTTTTATATTGAAGCCTTAAATTTTGATACTGTTCCTCAGTGGTCTGTAAAAAATTATTCCGATAAACGCAAAAAATTAATTTGTAAAATTAAAAATAAAACGATTTCTCAAAAAGACACCTTAAAAATTATTCTTCATTATGACAATGCTTTCTTCAGAGGACAAATACAAAAATTCTCCGATACATTGAACCTTCCTTTGTATAAGCAAAATTTAATTTCTGCATTACGAACAACCGCCGATACCTTAACTTTTAATTTTAAAAAGAAAATATCTGCAAACACAACCGTTGAATTAACAGAGAACAATCCCGAAAACTGGTATCGCCGCATTAAATCTTCCGATAATAAAAAACTGGTATTAAAAATAATTAATAAAAATTTGATTGAAGAAGATACTCTAATGTTGAAAATAAGAACATTAGACTATGACAATACTGCCGGAGATAAAATATATTTCGAATATCTGAAAAATGTTATTTTTAAACATAAACGACAAAAACTTAATAAAATACACAGATTACAAAAAAACAAATTTTATCTGATATTTAATAAACCGCTTGTTTCGGATGTCAAAATTAAAACCCTTGACAGTGTTAAAGATATACATCCGTTTATAATTAATTATAATACAAAAAAAGATACCCTTAATTGTGAAATTACAGATAAAAACTTCATTAATAACGATACGTTAAATGTTATTATTCTTTACAAAGAAAAATATAAACGCGGTATCATTAACCATGCAGATACATTAAATCTGATTTATAAAAAACCCCGAAGAAAACACAGAAGACATTTTACCGAAAATCAAACAAAAAAGGGAACAGAGACACAAGATAAAACAACCACAGAAAACACAAAATCCGTCAGTTTAAAACTTCCGGTAAAATACACACTGATTAAAGATTCTGTTTCTGAACGAAAATACCATATTAAATATAACCGGAAAGAGGGGAGTTCTTACATTTTAAAACTTGATACTTTTGCTTTTGAAAATTATCAAAATGAATTTTCCGAATTTAAAGAATTCAAATTTAAGGTCAGAACAAAAGATGATTACGGAAATATTATTTTAAACATTTCACAGATTAAAGCTTTCGGAGATAAAAACTTTTATACTAAATCAGATACAACATCTGTCGATTCTGCTGCTTATTCCGTATTGCCGGAAGGGCAAGTTATTCTTAACCTTTATGATAAAGATAACAATTTGTTAAAAACAGAATATTTGACCCAAGATACAATTATAACTTATAATAACATCGTAGCCGGAAATTATCATTTAGAAATGATTTGGGATAAAAATAACAATAAAAAATACGATACCGGAAATTATTTAAAACACAAACAACCCGAACGTATCATCTACTATCCGAATGACATTATTATTAAACCGAAATGGGATAACAGTGTTGATATTAAATTTACGGAATTAAACAAATTATAATGGCACATAAAAAAAAGAACAAACAAAAATTACCGACGTTTAATCGAAAAACTTTACACAAATTCGTTTTAGATATCTTTCGAAAACACCCCACACAATATTTTAATTATAAGCAAGTTGCAAAAAAACTCGGCATAGGTGATTTGCGAACAAAACAACTTTTAAGTGAAATTCTGAATAACCTTTGTAACGAAGGAAAATTAGAAGAAGAACAAAGAGGTCGATACAAATTCGTTCCTACAAAATCGGTTGTAACCGGAAAAGTTGTTCTTATCGCTTCGGGCTCGGCATTTGTTATTTCCGACGATACCGAAGAAGATATTTACATTCCGCGAAAATATATGAATCGTGCACTAAACGGTGATACCGTAGAAGTACAAATTTGGGCAAGACGCAAAAAACGAAATCCCGAAGGCGAAATAACAAAAATCGTTAAACGTAACAAGTCAAAATTTGTCGGAATTGTAAACATCACAAATGACAATATTGCATTTTTAATAGTAACGGAAAGAAATATGCCTTACGATATTTTTATTCCGTCAAAAAATTTAAACGGTGCCGAACACGGGAAAAAAGCCGTTGCCGAAATTACGCATTGGGACGAACACCAAAAAAATCCGACCGGAAAAATTGTTGATGTTCTCGGAAACGAAGGCGAAAACGACACCGAAATGAACGCCATTCTTACAGAATTTAATTTACCGTATAAATACCCTGAAAATTTAACGCATTTAGCTGAAAAAATTCCGACCGAAATTTCTTCCGAAGAAATAAAAAACAGAAAAGATTTCAGAAATACGCCGACTTTTACGATAGACCCCGAAGATGCCAAAGATTTTGACGATGCTCTTTCATACAAAGAGCTTCCCGGCGGAAATATTGAAGTCGGAATTCACATTGCCGATGTTACACATTATGTAAAAGAGGGCGACCTCATCGACAAAGAAGGTTATGAACGAGCAACTTCCGTTTATCTTGTTGACAGAACAATTCCGATGTTGCCGGAAAAATTATCGAATAATGTTTGCTCTCTTCGCCCTAATGAAGACAAACTTACATACTCCGCTGTTTTTGAGTTAGATAAAGATGCAAATATTCATAAACAATGGTTCGGACGAACGATAATTAATTCCGACCGCAGATTTAATTATGCCGAAGCACAAGAAATTATTGAAACCGGCAAAGGCGATATGTCCAAAGAAATTACCGAACTCAACAAACTTGCAAAAAAACTTCGCGACAAACGCTTTCAAAACGGTTCAATTTCTTTTGAACGTATTGAAGTTAAATTCAAATTAGACGATAACGGAAAACCTCTCGGCGTTTATTTTAAAGAAGCCAAAGATTCCAATCATTTAATTGAAGAATTTATGCTTCTGGCAAATAAAAAAGTTGCCGAATTTGTAGGACAAAAACTTCATAAACCATTTGTTTATCGTATTCACGACGAACCGGATATAGAAAAGCTACACTCTTTTTCAAATTTTATAAAACAATTCGGGTATGAATTCAAATTTAAAGACGAAACAGAAATTTCAAGTTCATTAAATAAACTTCTTGAAGACGTAAAAGGAAAAACAGAACAAAATATGATTGAACAACTTGCCGTGAAATCTATGGCAAAAGCCGAATATTCGGCAGACAATGTAGGACATTACGGTTTAGCTTTCAATTTTTATACTCATTTTACTTCGCCGATTCGTCGTTATCCCGATATGATGGTGCATCGCCTTTTAACTCGTTATCTGAAAAACGGAAAACCGGCAATGACTAACGAGCTTAACGAAAAATGTAAACACGCTTCCGATATGGAACGCCTTGCCGTTATGGCGGAACGTGCTTCAATAAAATACAAACAAGCCGAATTTATGCAGGATAAACTTGGCTCAATTCACGATGCCGTTATTACCGGAGTTACCGAGCGGGGTTTATATGTTGAAATTAAAGAAACAAAAATTGAAGGTATGATTGCTATGCGCGATTTAGATGATGATTTTTATGTTTTTGACGAAAAAAACTATTGCATTACGGGAGAACGCAGAAAAAAGAAATTTCAACTCGGAAACGATATAAAAGTCCAATTAGTAAAAGTAAATATGCAAAGCAGAACTATAGATTTCATTCCGGCAGAAAATTTTTAATAAAATACGTTGTAAATATCCGTATATACTCTGATTTTTCGATAATATTATTAACTTTGAAAAAAGTAGATTTATGTCTGTCCTGTATTTCGGTATTATTTTATTATTAGGATATATATTATCCGTATTTGTTGAAAAACTCGGTTTCCCGAAAATTGTCGGCTACTTAACAGCAGGCTTATTACTTAACCCTGAGGTCGTTAACTTTATTCCTTCAGAATTTATTTCTCTTACAAAGCCGGTAACGAGTTTTTGTTTGGCATTTATTACATTTGAAATCGGCAGCAGTTTTTCATTAAAAGACTTAAGAGCTACCGGAAAAAAATATTTTAATTTAGCATTTTTCGAATCTTTCAGTGCATTTGTTTTTTTATTCATAATTTTCTTTATTATCAGCACTTATTTTTTGCCGTTTACGGTAGGAGGTGTCAGTGTTTCTGTTGCATTCAGTCTGTTGTTGGCATCTCTCGGTGCCCCTACGGATCCTTCGGCAACATTAGCCGTTATACATGAATATAAGGCAAAAGGTCCGGTAACAAGAGCCGTACTCGGAGCTGCTGCATTTGATGATATTATTACTTTAATCTTATTCAGTTTCAGCATGTCCGTTTCTCATGCTCTTTTAGGAGATCACGAAACATCATTCCTTCATGTCAGTTATATTATTCTTTACAAAATACTCGGAGCTGTTATTACCGGAATTGTTTTCGGTTTTATTTTTAATAAATTAACATATCTGTTTAAAGTAAATGAAAAACGCTCTTTAATGATTCTCTTTTTCGGATTTTTATCTGTTACTTTCGGACTTGCAATATGGTTAAAATTTGATGAACTTTTTTCGACTCTTACATTAGGATTTGTTATTCGGAATTTTAACAGATCCGAAAAAAAAATACTCAGTATTACGGAACATGCTCTTGAAGACTTGTTTTTTCTTATTTTCTTTGTTTTCAGTGCATTACATTTCAGCTTCAAGTCTGTCAGTTTTCAATTATTTATTTTAATATCAATATTTATTCTTGTGAGAATGATCGGAAAATACCTCGGGATGCGCTCCGGCTCACATATTTTAAAAATGTCTGATAACGTTAAAAAATACGCTTTCGGCGGGCTTATACCTCAAGGCGGAATCGTTTTGGGTTTATCGTTAATGATTGTTAACGAACCGGAATTTAAAGATTTTTCAAATCTGCTTGCAGGAATAATTATGGGAGCGACTATTATTCACGAATTTGTCGGTCCGTTTATTTCAAAATCAATTTTAAAAAAAGTAAACGAGCTTAATAAAAAATAATAATGCCGGTTTCAAAATAAAAAAATAGGATTTACATATAATCCGTTTGAATTTTTAACCCTTTTTCTTCCAATTCTTTCATAACACTTTTAATTATTGCAACTTTCTTTTTAAGCGGTAAAAAAGATGATTTAAAGCCGTTAATTATTAAATATTTAAGTTCTCGTGCATTAAATCCGAATTCTTTTACGGCAATCCAATATTCATCGGTTAAAGTTGTTCCGGAAATTAGCCGGTTATCCGTATTAAGTGTAACTCTTAATCCGTAATTAAAATAAAATTTAATCGGATGACTTTGTAAATCCTTTACGGCTTTTGTCTGCACATTTGAAGTAATACACATTTCCAGCGGAATTCGATGATCGTTTATGTAATTTAACAAATCTCCGTCTTCACGCAATCGTGTTCCGTGCCCTATTCTGTTTGCACTGATGTAATGAACAGCCTGATGAATTGATTCGGGACCGTATGCTTCGCCGGCATGAACAGTTGTATTAATATTATTGTTAATAATTAAATAAAATGCATCTTTATGGTCTTTTGCAGGAAAATTTTCTTCTGCTCCGGCAAGATCAAAGCCGACAATACCCGCATTTTTATATGCAACAGAAAGTTCTGCTAATATTAAAGTTTTTTCAGGAGAAAAATGTCTCAACCCACAAATTATAATACCTATTATAATATTAAAATCTTTTTCGGCTTTTTCTTTTCCTCTTAAAACAGCATCAATAACATCTGTTAAATTCATTCCGTTTTTTGTATGCAGTAAGGGAGAAAACCGAATTTCAAGATAGCGAACATTTTCATTTGCATTATCTTCCGCTAATTCATAAGTTGCCCGGAACAAGGATACAGGTGTTTGCAAAACCGATGTCGTGATATCAAATGCCCGAAGATAATCTGTTAAACTTTCGCACCAAGGTCCGGCAACTAATAAATGTTTTAATTTTTTCGGATCAGTTTCCGGTAATTTCACACCTTGTTTTTTAGCTAAATCTATAATTGTTTCAACGCGCATTGAGCCGTCCAAATGACAATGCAGTTCGGCTTTCGGCAAACTGTGTATAAATTCTTTTGTTAATTTTTCCATAATGAATGTATGTTATAAAAATTTCTCATAAGTTGCTTGTTATCAACCAATGAGAAATCAGAGATTTAATTTATTAATATGCAAAGATAAAAAAAAAGGTATTCCGACAATGGTTTATCGTGTAAAAACAAATTTTGTTTCGGATGACAACTCATTATTAAAACTGTAATTTTCAGAATCAAAGCCTTTTAAGTCCTCAGTATCTTTGAGTTTATTTTTAATAATAAAACGACACATCAAACCTCTTGCACGTTTTGCATGAATTGCAACAACTTTAAAAGTATCGCCTTTACTTTCTTTAAAAATCGGGGTAATTATTTTACCGGTAACTTTATCTTCTCGTACCGCTTTAAAATATTCATTTGATGCCAAATTAATTAAATTTTTATCATTTTGTTTTTGAAGCGTCTCATTTATCTTTTCGGTAATTGTGCTGCCCCAAAATTCGTAAAGATTTTTTCCTGATTTTGTTTTCATTTTTGTACCCATTTCTAATCGGTAAGGCAGAATTTTATCAAGAGGTTTTATCAGTCCGTACAATCCGGAAAGCATACGTAAATGGTTTTGTGTAAACAAAATATCGGCTTCGGAAAAACCTTCAGTTTGCATGCCTCTGTAAACATCTCCGTTAAACATAAATAAAGCAGCTCCTGCCTCTTCGCTTTCAAAAGGATATTCCCACTTAATGAATCTTTCATAATTTAATTCCGCCAATTTTGGACTTATATTCATTAATGAAGAAAGTTGTTCCGGTTTATATTTTCTTAATTCGGAAATTAACTCTTTACCTTCTTCGGGAAATTCAATATCTGTCAATCCTTTAATCTTTAAACTTGTTTCTTTTAATTTTTTTGCCGGAGATATAATAATAATCATCTTAATATTTTAAAATTTAATAAAAACAAAAATACATTTATTTTATTATAATTGCATTATGTAATAAATAATCTTTAATGGATTTAAAACAACAATTTGTATATAACGGCACATTTATTTCAGAAACAGATACTTTATTTTGTATACAAAACAGAGCTTTTTTATACGGAGACAGTATTTTTGAAACAATTCGCGTTAATAATCGTAATATTCTGTTTTTTGAAGAACATATTGAGCGTCTTGTTTCCGGAATGCATGTTTTAAAATATGAAATTCCTGAAAAATTCACAACTTTTAAATCAAAAATAAAAGACGAGATAATAAGTTTACTTAACAGAAATAAAATTTTCAAATCCTCAAGAGTAAGAATAACGGTTTTCAGAAAATCCGGGGGTTTATACACTCCGAAAACAAATAAACCTGAATATATTATCACATCTTCAAAACTTGATACCGATAAATTTATTCTGAATAGCAATGGTTTAAAAATTGCACTTTTCCCCGACATTAAAAAACCGATTAATGTATTTTCTCCCTACAAAACAGCAAATTCTTTAATTTACACACTCGCCGGAGTGTATAAATCTGAAATTGGTTCGGATGACTGTCTTATTCTGAACGAAAAAAATCAGATTATTGAAAGCATTTCTTCAAATATTTTTATCGTAAAAGACAAAACTATGTACACACCGCCGATAACTGACGGTTGTATCAACGGCATTATGCGGTTTGAACTTTTAACATACGCAAAACTGCATGAAATTCCGTGTATCGAACAATCTCTTACCGAAACCGATTTGCTCCGGGCAGACGAAATTTTTCTGACAAATTCAATTAAAGGGATTCAATGGGTTGTGGCTTATAAAAACAAACGGTATTTTAAACGCTTATCAGCATTTTTGATAGACACCTTAAATAATGTTACGATTTAATTTAAGTTGGGATTTTCCGGAAAATATTGCCAAATTTTATACGGTTTTTCCAGTTCCGATACCGTTTTGTTCCAAATTTTTTTATCATTTCGCATAATAGTTCCCACATCAATATCCGAAACCAACCAAAAATCTTTATTAATTTCTCTCATTAATTGTTCCGAGGTCCACCCTGAATATCCGACAAAAAAACGTATTTTTTCTTCTTCTAACTTTCCGGCTTCCGACAAAGTTTGAATAATACTGAATTCTCCGCCCCAATATAAATTATCTTTTATTTGTGTGCTTCCGGGTATTTTTTTTCCGTATGTATGAATATAATAAATATGTTCACTTTCAACAGGACCGCCGAATGATATATTCATGTCAAAATTTCCGAACTCTGACGAAAAGTCTGAAATTTTGCGATTAAACGGCTTATTCAAAATAAATCCCACCGCTCCGTCTTTATTATGTTCTGCCAATAAAATAACCGACCGACTGAAAATACTGTCCGGAGCAAACGGCTCAGAAACAAGGACTAAACCCTGTTTGGGTATAATGTTATTATGTTTTAATTTAAATATATCGTGTTTTTTATTCATTCTCAAATTATATTAGCAATAAAATATATTTCAATAAAAGTGCCGATTTTTATATTTATCATTTAAAAACAAATTTAATTTATATTTTTGTAAGATAATCAAATTTTCGGAAAAAACAATATGAAACAATTTTCTTTTTTATTAATAAGTATTCTTATATTAATTCATTTTTCTTCTTGCAATCGACGTGTTCGCTATATTTACAAAGAGAATCAAAAAACTGACACTGTTTATACTTATTCAATAAAATCAGAACCTTATCGATTAAAACCGAGTGACGTTTTACAAATTAAGATTATAACACCGGAACCGGATATCAACAAGCTTTTTAAAATTGACGAACAAAGCAATAATGTAAACCAAAATATGAACGGCAGCAATTTTTATTTATCCGGCTTTACGGTTAACGATACCGGATTTGTTCAAATTCCGATTCTAGGAAACATTAAAGCCGAAGGAAAAACTGTTTCGGAATTTCGTACGGAAGTTGCAACTAAAACACATCAATACTTAAAAAATGCAATTGTCAGTGTAAAATTTGTAAGTTTTAAAATCTCATTTCTCGGTGAAGTTAAAAATAAAGGTCCCGTATATATTTATCAGGACAATATTGACATTTTAGAAGCCGTGTCAAGAGCCGGCGGAGTTTCTGATTATGCCGATATGAGAAACATTACAGTTGTTCGAAATGAAAATAATAAACGTTTAGTTTACGAACTGGATTTAACTCAGCGAAAATTATTAACATCCGATAAATTTTATTTGTATCCGGATGATATAGTTATTATCAACCCGATAAAAGCAAAAATTGCACAAATGAATTTCAAAGATTATTTCTTTTTCTTTTCTGCTGTAACATCGGCATTAAGTACAACAGCAATTATAATTAACCTTTTTGCAAAATAACAAATGAACTCAGATGACAGACGTTTATAATCAATCGGAAGATAGTGCAAATAAAGGTTTTGAAATAAAAAAGTTCTTTTTTAAAGCAATTTCTTATTGGTATTTATTTGTTTTATCAATTTTAATATCATTTTTTGCTGCTCGCTGGATAACAAAACATGCAATTCCCACATACGGACTGCATGCAACAGTAATGCTTAAAAATGAAAGCAACGAAGAAGAAGTTGCCGGAGGATTAACCCTATTTGCAAAACGCAAAAATATTGATACCCAAATGGGTATTCTAAAATCCTACTCTTTAAGCAAAACTGCTGTGGAAGAACTTAATTTTGAAACTTCATATTTCAGAGATGAGCGATTTAAAGCAAATTATGAAATTTATAATAAATCACCGTTCATTGTAAATTTCGACACAACATTTCATCAATATAATAATGTTCCCGTATATGTTATTTTTCAATCTGAAGACCTTTTGAAAATCATCATCAAGCCTTTTGATGTTGAAAAAATCATTCATATCGGAGAACAATTTAAATATAAAGATTTTAGTTTTAATATTACTTACAGAGATTCTCTGTCCTTTAATCCATCAATAATCGGCAACAACTATTTTTTTATTAAACAAACAGTTAACAGTATTGTTCAGGATTATTTATCTCGATTAGAAATTGACGTAAGCCCCGAAAAAAGTTCCATTTTATGGTTGTGGATGGTAGGAACCGTTCCCCAAAAAGATGCTGATTATTTAAACAAGATAATTGAAATATATATTCGTAACGGGTTAACGGAAAAAAATCAAAAAGCTGCCAGCATCATTAAATTTATTGATCAGCAATTAGAAGGCGTTTCCGATTCTTTGAAAAAAACAGAAGCAAGCATGCAACTGTTTAAACAACAAAACCGATCAATTGATATCAGTAATGAAGGAATGGTGCTTCTTACCAAACTTACCGACCTTCAAAAATATTACGAACTTCAAAAGAAAAAATTAAGTTATTATAAATATGTAATTAAACAACTTAATACAAATAAATTTGTCAGTTCATTAACAGCACCTTCGGTAATGGAAATAAACGACCCTGTATTACTGAGTTATCTTGAAAAACTGTCAGATGCAATAACAAAAAGAGACGAATTAGATTTTAATGTCAGAAGCGATATACCGATTTCGGAAAAATTGGATTTACAAATTCAAAACATTCAAAACCAAATTCGAATTCATGCACAAAAAAATATTGAAGTTACCGAAAATGAAATACAAACAGTTAATAATAATATTACAAAAGTTAATGCAAGTATTAATAAATTACCGGTTTCGGAACGACAAATTATCAATATCCAAAGAAAATTCAATATCAACGATGAAATATATACTCTGCTTTTAAAAAGGCGCACCGAAGCTGCAATTACACAAGCATCAAATAAAGCCGATACAAAAATGTTGGATCCGGCAAGACCGGAAACTGCCCAAAAAAAATCTCCCGATGCTGCCGGAAATTCAAAAAAAGGAATTTTATTCGGCTTGTTAATTCCGATACTGATAATAGTTGTTATCGAATTCTTTAATAATAAAATTGAAGATAAGTCAGATATTGAAAGCCGAACTAATATCCCGATTTACGGAACAATTGGAAGAAATAAAACAAAAACAAACATTCCTTCCGCAAAATTTCCGAAAGCACCTATTACTGAGGCATTCAGAGCACTCAGAACGAACCTTCAGTTTATCTTAAAAAGAAAAGATAAAAAAATAATTGCAGTAACATCATCAATAAGCGGAGAAGGAAAATCTTTTATAGCATTAAATCTTGCTTCTGTCATTGCACTGTCGGAAAAGAAAACATTATTGGTGGGTTTAGATTTAAGAAAGTCAAAATTGCAAAAAGAATTTGATTATGATAACCGGTTCGGAATGAGCACATATTTAGTTGACCGTTGCAACTACGAAGATGTGATTCAAAAAAGTTCTGTAAAGTATTTATTTCTTGCTCTTTCCGGTCCGGTTCCGCCAAATCCTGCCGAGCTAATTGAATCGGAAAGAATGCAACAATTTTTTGAAAAAGCAAAAAAAGATTTTGATTATATTATTGTTGATACACCTCCTATTGCCGTTGTTACGGATGCTCTGCTTATTAATGAAATTGCAGATGCATTTTTATATGTTGTTCGTCAATCCTTTTCTTCCAAAAACGTGCTTAAATTATTAGAAGATGCAAAAAAAGAAGGTAATTTAAAAAATCTCGGCATTATTTTAAATGATATTCAAATTAAAAAAGGATACGGTTACAGTCACGGATACGGATACGGTTACGGTTACGGTTACGGACAGGGTTATTACGGAGAATTTGATATTAGAAAAGAAGAAACATTTATAAAAAAACTTTTAAAATTCTTAAAAATAAAAAAGTCATGAAAAAATTTGATCCGGCAACAGAATTAAATAAATTAGAACAATTCGGAGAATTCGGCGGCGTAAATCCGTCAATAACAGATTCGGCAACTTATACATTTCTCGGTGCAGAAACAATGGTTGACACATTTCATGGTGAAACTGAAGGATGCTTCTTATATTCAAGACATTGGAATCCGAGCAATAAATATCTGTCTGATGCCTTGGCTGCAATAGAAGGAACCGAATCCGCATGGGTAACGGCCTCCGGAATGGCGGCTATTACTTCGGCAATATTACAACTTTGTAATACAGGCGACCATATTGTTTCATCTGTAACTACTTACGGCGGAACTTTTGCTTTCTTAAAATATTATCTGCAAAAATTTAACATTGAAGTTTCTTTTGTTATTCCCACCGATTTAGAAGCTCTAAAAAATGCCGTAAAACCAAATACAAAAGTTATTTATACCGAAACAGTCTCAAATCCGTTGCTTCAAATTTCAAACATTCCGGAAATGTCGAAAATTGCAAAAAAATGCGGCGCAAAATTAATTGTTGATAATACCTTTTCGCCAATGATGATTTCTCCGTATAAACTCGGAGCCGATATTGTTGTTTACAGTATGACAAAATTTATTAACGGAAAAAATGATTGCGTTGCCGGAGCCATATGCGGAAGTCAGGAATATATCAATTCTTTAATTGACTTAAATACAGGAACGGCAATGTTGCTCGGGCCGGTTTTAGATCCGATGCGTTCTTCAAGTATTCTGAAAAACTTATACACATTGCATATCAGAATGAAACAACACAGTAAAAACGCTCAATACCTTTCCGAACGCTTTACTGAAAACGGGACAAAAGTTTTTTACCCGGGAATGAAAGAGCATCCCGGACACGAATTGTTAAGTTCAATGATGAATAAAGAATTCGGATACGGCGGAATGATTGCCATTGACTTGGAAACAAAAGAAAAAGCCTATCAATTTATGGAAAAAGCAGAAAAAGCCGGTGTCGGGTATTTAGCTGTCAGCTTAGGCTATTTTAAGACCTTATTCAGCAATTCCGGAAGCAGCACATCTTCCGAAGTTCCTGAAGATATTCAAAAAGAAATGGGAATGTCTCCGGGTTTGGTACGTTTTTCGGTAGGATTGGATAACGACATAGAAAACTCTTGGGAATTAATTAAAAACTGTTTGTAACAAATTGTAATAACCTGCGTTATATTTATAATAATACGGAAGGAATAAACTTCAATAACAGCTTATTCCTTCTTTTTTTAATTCAAACTGTAAAACTATGAAATCATTAAAAATTATTCTTTTAATTCTTTTAACAGGAAATTTTGCTTTCGGACAAACAAAAGACACAACTTCAATAAAGAAGACACACAATAAAGAAGTTTTCGGAGCAAATAAAGCTCATTATGTTTATGCTTATTTCAATTTTATGTTTGCAACACCGCCCGATGAAGGAACAGATGCCGATATTTTTTACGGAAAATCACATTCTGTTTCTTACGGAGTTCGTTATCGATTCAAAATTGCAGATTTTTTTGCCGTAGGTGTCGGTTTAAATTACACTTATTATGCGTGGCACTTCAAACAAAACGACAGTAAAAAAATTCCGACTTCAAATATTTACGACAAAGAAAAATTAAAAATAAACACCTTGGGTACCGATGTTTTTTTACGATTTAATTTCGGAAAAAGAAGTAATACAGTGGGGAATTACATTGATTTAGGAGGATATGGTGATTGGGATTTTTATGACTCAAGAGTATTTACAAACTTTGTAAACAATACCAATCCTGACGGGTTTTCCACAAGTACCGGAATTAATTCCAATCTTAATTATTTAAATAAAATTAATTACGGTGCAGAAGTTCGTATCGGATACGGGAAAATTGTTTTATTTACAAAATATCGCTTATCCGATATATTTACAAAAAGGTACAAAGAAGCGATCAGCAGTACGGAATTACCTCGTCTTTCGGTCGGTATTGAAATCGGTTTTCATAAATAGGGCTTGCTGAAAAGCTCACAGGTGCATTAGATTTCAAGTTTCTCGTTTTAAGTCGTATATAAATACTGCGAAATAAGAGAAATTTGACAGATGATGTGCCTGTGGGCAGCTAAAATATTTTACACAAGTGCAAGGAAATAGGGTAAAATGAATTAAAAACCTTGCACTTGTATATGTAAATATCCTTATAAGTAACTGAACCACAAATATATTAGCGTTTTTCAGCAAGCCCTAAATAACAAACTGTGATTTGTAAATTTTGTAAAGAAAAAATACCGGATAATGCCGTTAAATGTCCGAACTGCGGAATCCCGAAAGATGAAACCGGTGTTCCGAAAGAAGACGTTTATATTTGCCCTGTTTGCGGTGCGGAAAATCCGCCGGGTGAACGAAAATGTATGTTCTGTTGCAGTTTGTTTTAATTTTGAAAAAGCATATTATACGGTCTTTCAATTTGTTCGCCCAATTCATTAATGCCGATACTTCTGCTTTTTCTGAAACTTTCTCTGCCGCCGAAATAACAAACTACCGTAGGAACGGCAAAAATTTTATTTTGTCCGGAAATTTCAGGTGTTAAAACCGTATCGGAATAAAACATTTTCATTTTAGGAAAATATTTTTCAAGCAGTTCGGCAACTTTAGGCTTTAATACTTTACAAACATTACATTGTTCATGCGAAAAATATACTAACACTGCATCTTCTTTATCTAAAATATTTCGATATTCAGAAATGTCAGATATTGTAGGATATAACATTGTTCTTTTTTAAAATTTCGGCAAATATAAAAACAAATTAAAATTTCATAAGCAGATTAATATAAATTAATTGAATCCGGTCATTTCGTTGATGTTGAGTATGGTTGTTAAACTGTCAGAACAGTAATGTATTCACACAGAACCCACAGATATTAATATAAAATGTCAATATTAGTTAAGTGTCTAATTCAGTAAATTAAATTTCCGTTCATTAATTAGAATTTTATCTTTACAAAAAAATCCGAATGAAAATTTTACTTCCTATATATTTTTTCCTTTCATTAAATCTTTCGGTTTTTGCACAAACAATAACTATAAAAGGAACTGTTTCCGAAGCCGAAACCGGAGAAGCTGTTATAAATGCAATGATAAATACCGATGACGGAAAATACGGAACAGTAACGAATACATACGGATTCTACTCTCTTACCATTCCTTCCGACACAAAAAAACTACATTATAACAGTATCGGATATTCCGAAAAAGTTATTGAACTAAAAGATTTTAAAACACATACAATTAATGTTGAATTACCGGAAAATATTAATGTGCTGGACGAGGTTACTATTACCGGAGAAGCCGCAGACAAAAATATTAAGACGGCAGAAACCGGTGTTAATGCAATAAGCCCGAAAGACACAAAAATTATTCCCGTAATTTTCGGTGAACAGGATATTTTAAAAACCATACAACTTTTACCGGGAATTAAGCCCGCAGGAGACGGAAACAGCGGATTTTATGTTCGCGGCGGCGGTGCCGACGAAAATCTCATTTTATTAGATGAAGCTCCTGTTTATAATGCATCGCATTTAATGGGTTTTTTTTCAGTGTTTAATTCCGATGCAATAAAAAATGTAAAAATATACAAAGGTACAGCACCTGCACAATACGGCGGACGACTCTCATCGGTTCTTGATATTCAAATGAATGAAGGAAATTTAAAACACTTTACGGCAAACGGCGGCATCGGATTAATCTCATCACGCCTGACTTTAGAAACTCCGATTATTAAAGATAAAGCATCATTAATAATCTCAGGCAGAAGAACTTATGCTGATTTATTTCTTGCTTTTGCACCCAAAGAAGAGCAACGCAACAGTACTCTTTTTTTTTATGATTTGAACTCAAAAGCAAATTGGAAAATCAACGATAATAATCGTATTTTTCTGTCCGGATATTTCGGAAGGGATGTTTTCGGATTTAGCGATATTATGAGTATGAATTGGGGAAATATAACGGGTACTGCACGTTGGAATCACGTTTTTAATGAGACGTTATTTTTGAATACATCTGTTATATACAGTAAATATAACTATCAAATCGGCATAGGGCTTCTTGCCGATTCCGGAAAAGTAAAGTTGAATTCCGCAATTAAAGATTTTCACGTGAAAGAAGACTTTCAATATTTTCATAACAGCAAAAATTTGTTTCGTTTCGGATTGAGTTCAATATATCACACATTTTTGCCGGGCGAAGTGGATGCAAGCGAAGTCAGTTTTTTAAATGACATCAGCGTAGAAAATAAGTATGCTTTTGAAAATGCGGTTTATGTTTCACATGAAATTAATATTCTCGACAATTTAAAAGCTGTTTACGGTTTGCGTCTGTCAGCTTTTTGTGTATTGGGTCCGAGTACGGTTTATGAATTTGACAACAGGCAACAACCGATTGATTCTGTATTGTACACAAAAAATGAAATTGTTAAAACTTATAAAAATTTAGAGCCGCGTTTGTCTTTAAATTATATCATCAACAAACAAAATTCAGTTAAAGCAGCTTACACACGAAATGCCCAGTATGTTCATTTACTGTCAAATTCAACCTCATCAACACCGGCAGATATTTGGTATCCCACAACTAAAATTGTCCCGCCCGGAACCGCTGATTTATATTCCGTCGGTTACTACAAAAACATTTCTAACAATATGTTTGAAACTTCAATTGAAATGTATTACAAAGGCTTACACAACATTATTGATTACCGAAACGGAGCAAACGTAATGGTTAATAAATATTTGGAAGCCGAATTAGTTTTCGGAAAAGGGTGGTCTTACGGTGCCGAAGTTTATTTGAAAAAACAAAAAGGAAAATTAACCGGATGGATTAGCTACACTTGGTCGAAAACAGAACGCAAATTTGACGAAATAAACAACGGTTTGGCTTTCTCGGCAAGACAAGACAGAAACCATGATTTTTCAATAACTGCTATTTATAAAATGAATAAACGTTTAAGTTTTGCTGCAACCTGGGTTTATTATACCGGTGATGCCGTAACATTTCCTTCGGGAAGATATATTATTGACGGACACATTGTGTCTCTTTACACAGAACGCAACGGCTATCGCATGCCGGATTATCACAGAGCCGATTTCAGCATAACATATTATAATAAAAAGAAAAAATATTGGAAATCAAGTTGGAATCTTTCCGTTTACAATGTGTATGCACGAAAAAATGCCTATCAAATTACTTTCAGACCGATAAATAGTAATTCAAGTCAGTTTGAAGCCGTTCGTTTGGCTTTGTTTTCAATTATTCCTTCGATTTCTTACAGTTTTTCGTTTCGGTGAAATCAGTTTCTAATTTTTTACTGCTTTCATTTCATGTTTTTTTGAATATCTTGCCCACCAAGTGCTGAGCAACAATCCGGAAGCAATATGCCAAATTCCCCACATTGCGGCAATAAAAGCTATACCGCCGTATCCGTCGGGAAAAATATGCTTGTTGAAAATCAGCACCAAAGCAATTCCGGAATTTTGAATGCCGGTTTCAATGGTAATGGTTTTTCTGTCTAAAATTGATAAAAAAGAAACACGTGAAATCGTATTTCCGATACCAAAAGCAATTATATTATGAAAGAAAACAATCGGTAATAACAGAATAAAATAATTCATAAAATGACTGAAATTGGCAAAAACGGCTCCGCCAATAAATCCGAGAAAAGCAATCACCGAACCCCATTTTATCGGTTTGATAATTTTTCCTGTTAATTTCGGAAACCGTCTGGCAAACCAAAGACCCGCAACCAACGGAATTCCCATTAAAATAATGATTGTCTGAAACACTTGTTGCCACGGTATTTCAATCGGATGTGCCAAAGGTACAGTGCTGATATACAGCTCACTCCAAAAAACAAAGTTCAAAGGTGTCATTATTATAGAAAGCAAATCTGAAAATGCCGTTAATGTTACGGAAAGAGCAACGTTTCCTTTTGCCATTGATGTCATAAAATTTGATACGTTTCCGCCGGGACAAGATGCTACAAGCAGCATTCCCAAAGAAATTGAAACCGGAAATTTTAATGAAATAACAAGTAAATAAGTAATTGCAGGTAACAGTAAAAATTGAGCAACAAGACCGATTATAACGGATTTAGGATTTTGTGTGATTTGAAGAAAGTTTTCACGTTTTATTCCGAGAGCAACACCAAACATTATAAATGCAATAGTAATGTTCATTATCATTAATCCGGCTTCGTTAAAATTTAACTTTATTGCATCTAACGGTTGAAGCAGTGAATTATATTTTTCAAACATGTTTATTTGTTTAAGGTGCTAATATATAAACTTTTATTTATTTTTCTAATATCTTTAAAATTAAATCGGGCTCAAAACCTATCGAAGCGGCAAAGCGTATAAGTTTTTGCTTTTGTTTGAATTTGTCCTCATTTATTAAACTTTTTCTTTTTTGTTTCAGTAAATATTCAAGTGTTTCAATGTATTTTTTTTCGGAAAGTTCGGATAAAACATCGTAAATTAAAATTTCGGGAATGTTTTTTTGAAACAACATAGTTCGTATTTTTATTTTTCCCCATTTATTAAATTCAAACTTATCTCTGACATAATATTTTACATAGCGTTCTTCATCTATGAATTTTTGTTTTTCAAGTTCGGAAATAATTTTTTCAAACTCGGAAGGGTTTGCTTTCCAATCGTAAAGTTTTTTACGAATATCAGCTTTGCATTTTTCGGTTTTGCTGCAAAGATACATTGCTTTGTTGAGGGCTTTTTGATATGTTATATATTTTTGCATATTACAAAAAAATTCCGAGTTTTTAAAATTCGGGAAGTCCGGAAGTGTTAACCTATTCAACAACCGCAGTTTTACTCATTATAAGGTGTTTATACTTTTCAGACGGTGAAGAAATAAAATCTCCGATACCGTATTCTGTCCATTTTTTATCAACGAGTATTATTGTTTCCTCATCGGAAGTTACAATATCCGGCCAATCTCTTTTAAAATTATCAATATCGGAACGTTTTCTTGTGCCGTCAATTACAAGATGAGAAATTTTGTTTTCATCATCTTCCGAGCTAAAAATATAAAAATCCCTCATCGGTTCAATATTATTTGCAAAAATCCAAGTTGTTTGTTCAATGTCAAATACGTTTACCGGATAATCAACAAAAATCAGAAATTTTACCTTATTAATTTCTTTTTCTTTTATAAGATTTTCCGCTAAAAATTTAATGTGTTGTTTCTTGTTTTTTTCAATTGAAATAAAAAGAAAAGAAATGTCTTCCTTTAAAAGTTCATCATTTATTTCTTTAATTTCCGGATATTTGTTTTTTACTGAAATTATATCAATTTCTATTGTTTTGGTGTTTACTTTTATCGTTTTTGTATCCGATTTTTCTTCGTCATATTTGGTTGTTGCATCAAAACCGGCTTTGCTTCCGTATGCGAATTTACTTGACGAGTGGTCGAGAACATCAAGAGGACCTTTCATAAAAATAACATCGGTTTCGGGGTTTACCTTTTCGGAAAATATTTTTGCCGCTTGTTTATAATCGGAAATTTTAACATTTTCATCAAAAACAGTGAGCATTTTATTAAACATCATTTGTCCGGCACCCCAAAGCGAGCTCATTACTTTTTGTGCCTGCCCGGAAAATGTTTTTTTAATACTGACAAGCGTAAGATTGTGGGCAACTCCGGCATCGGGAATATTCATGTCCGCTATTTCGGGAAGCATTGCTAACTTAATGGGTGACAAAAAGATACGTTCGGTCGCTCGGGCAATATAAGCATCTTCCATAGGCGGAATTCCGACTACGGTTGCCGGATAAACGGCATTTTTTTTATGTGTTATGCAAGTTACGTGAAATTTCGGATACCAATCGGGCAAAGAGAAAAATCCGGTATGGTCGCCGAAAGGACCTTCCCAAATAAAATCTTCCTGCGGATCGACATAACCTTCAATAATTATGTCGGCTTCCGCCGGAACATCGAGATCTTGCGTAATCGCTTTTACGAGTTTTACTTTTTCTTTACGAAGAAATCCGGCGAGCATATATTCGTCGATATTATCGGGCAAAGGAGCTGTTGCGGCATAGGTTAAAGTCGGGTGTCCTCCGAGAGCAACGGCAATCGGCATTTTTTTTCCGAGTTTTTTATATTCCGAAAAGTGCCTTGCCCCTACTTTGTGTTTGTGCCAGTGCATTCCCGTTATGTCTTTTCCGAACACCTGCATACGATACATTCCTACATTGCGAATGCCCGTAAGGGGGTCTTTTGTAATTACTTGCGGAAAGGTGATAAATTTGCCTCCGTCACGGCTCCACGTTTTTAAAATCGGGAGAATTGACAAATCGGATTTTGTGTAAATTATTTCCTGAGATTTTCCTTTTCCGGAAACGGTTTTCGGCATATATGAAGAAAGTGTTGCAAGTTCGGGCAACATTTTAAGTTTTTCAAAAAAACCTTTTTTGGGAGACGCCATACTTTTAAACATTGCCTCCAACTCCTCTCCAATTTCATTAAAATCGTTAACGCCGAGGGCAATTTGCATTCTTTTTTCAGAGCCCAAAGCATTAATCAATACCGGAAAATCGGTTCCGTTGTTTTCAAAAAGCAGAGCTTTGCCTCCGCCTTCGGATTTTGACATTCGATCGGCAATTTCGGAAATTTCGAGCTCCGGATTTACCTTTGTTTTTATTCTGACAAGCTCGCCGGCTTGTTCTGCTTTATTTATAAAATTTTGCATTTGTTTGTGTATTCAAAACTATAAAATATTGTTGCCGCTGAAAATTTATGATTTTGTTGCCTTAAAAAAGCGACTTGCTTTTTGTCGCCTTAAAAAGACGACTTGCTTTTTGTCGCCTTAAAAAGACGACTTACAGTGTTTGTGAATAAAATTTTAACATTTTTTGTTCTGTATCATAAACATATAATAAATTTTCTTTACTTTTTATTTTATACAAAAGAATACCGTCACGAGGCAAATATTCATATTTTTTTGCTTCGTAAGTTTTCCCTTCATCATTCGTTCGTTTCAGCAGATCTCCGAGAAACCAGCGTCCGCCTCGCCTGCCCTTTTTTACTGTTCTGATTTTAACATCTTCATTTAATTTAACGGATATTACTTCTTCATTATCAAAAATTATTAATAACTGTCTCTTTTTAGTTTCCGTATTGAACAGCAATGCTGCAAAATCTTGCTTTCCGTTATTATTATAATCTCCGAAAGCAATTGTATTCATTTCAAAGCTTTTTTTGTTTTCAGGAATTATTTTCCAAGCGGTTTCATTGTTTTCATAATACTGATTTTCAACAAAATAATTACGCAAAGCCAATTTAAACTCTGCAGGAATAATATTACCGGCAATACTGTTACCCATAATTGCATTAATTTGAACAAAGGCATGGGAAACTTCCAAATCTTTTTCATATACATAGCCGATATTATTTCTCAAGCTTTTAACTTTATACCAAGGTTTTTTTGTGATTCCGTCAGATGGTTTTTTTATGATTTTGACAGTTTCTCCATAATGCAGATTTTCAATTTTTTCTGCATTTAAACTATCTCCTTTCAGGAGAAACGTATTATTGTCAATTACACGCCGCTCATCTTTTTTCGATAAGAAATAAAGACCGGAAATAATGATTGCAGAAAATGCTATTGCCGCCATCAGCATAATTAAATTTTGCCAAAAGCCGGTTCCGAAGGTTGGTTTAATGACATCTATATCGGCAGCATCTATTATTCTGGTTTGCAAGGAAATGTTTGTTCCTTTGGTTTTCTTTTTTTGAGCACTCAGCAGATCTATACTGAACTCTTCACAAGCCTGATATCGATTAATCGGATTATTTTCCGTTGCCTTTCGAATAATTGATTTCATTTTATCGGACACGCCGACATAAAATGCTGAGGGATCCGGGAAGGGTTGTGTTACAATTTTATTATAAATCTCATATTCGCTTAAATTCTTATCATAAGGATATTGCCCGGTAAGAACATAAAATAAGGTTGCTCCTATTGAATATATATCAGTTCTTCTGTCCAAAATCTTACCTTTTACCTGTTGCGGACTCATAAAAATAGTTGTGCCGAGCTTTGAGCCGCCTTGCGTTATTAATGCTTGATTTTTTCGTAAATGTTTAGCTATTCCGAAATCTATTAATTTTACGGTATCATCGGAAGTAATCATAATATTGGAGGGCTTTATATCTCTGTGTATTATGTTTTTAGAGTGCATATGTCCGACAGCATCCAATACTTGTACGATAATTTTTATTGCTCTTGACTGCGGTACGGGTCCTGTTACCAAGTCAACGTATTCATCCAATGTTTGACCTTTTACATATTCTGTAATAATAAACGTGCCTGAATCATTTTCAAAATAATCGTACAGAGTAACGATGTTAGGATGGTTAAGACGAGAAAGCAGTTTTGCCTCATTAAAAAAACGTGTTTTGTATTGCGGATTTTTTTTGAGAATAGGATTTAACATTTTAATTGCTGCCTTATTTTTTAAATATTTATGAATACCGAGATAAACGGTTGACATTCCGCCTTCTTCGATAATTTCATCTATTTCATAATTATTTAAATATTTCCCTATCATTTTACTGATTTCTATTTATCATGATATGTTTACAAATTTAATATTATTAAAAGTTGCTTTTTAATATGCCCGGAACAATAATGATTCAATAATTTTATTCGTCAAATAAACAAAAAATAACTTGTATTCTGAATTAGAATTTAATTGGCAGATTTATAGTCTATTTTTTCTCCGGGATAAAAATAAAATTCATTTTTATTATTAATTTTTAAAATATCAATTATTGTGTTTTTATTAATGTCGGGATATGAATAAATATTCCGCCCTATTTTATAAAACAGATTATCCCTTGTATTTATTTTATAAGTTAACTCATCTGTTACAGAAATATCTGTTGTGTGTTGTCGAGAGGTTGTTGATTTATGTATATCAAAAAAATAATTAAACATAAATAATGCGTTGATAATTAAAAATATAAATACTAAGACTGCAATTCGTTTTAAATTTTTTTTCTTTTTCTCGGATTTAGGTATATAGTTTTTTCCCGATTTATTCCCTGTATTGTAAAATTGTATAATCTGAACAGTAATATTGTCGTTTCCTCCGGCTTTTAATGCTTTTTTAATCAGTGTATTTGCCTTCTTTTTTACATCTTTTTCTTCTTTTAAAATTGTGAGTATTTCCTCATCGGTTATTTCATTATGCAGACCGTCTGAACACATTAAAATTAAATCATTGTCCGCAGGAAAAATCGGCTTTTGATTAATATCGGGTTTAACTTGTTCATTTATGCCTACGGCATTATAAATAATGTTTTTTTGCGGATAATCATCTGCTTCCTTTATTGTGATTTTCTTTTCTTTCAACAATTTCATAACCAAAGAATGGTCTTTGGTAAGTTGAAATAATTTTTTGCCGGTTTGATAATAAATTCTGCTGTCTCCGGCATGTGCAAAAAACACTTTATTGTCTCTTATCAAAACAATCGTAAGTGTGGTTCCGGGAAAAACATTAATTTCCGGTTGTGCTAATTTTTCTCTTATTTGATTGTTTGCAAAATTTATTGCTTCTGATAATAATTTTTTTTCGTCATCGTACCAATCTTCGGAAACAAACTTTTTAATATGTTTCATTGTTTGTTTTGCGGCCTTTTTCCCGTCGGGAATTCCGCCCATTCCGTCACAAAGCACAAATACGGCTCCGTTGACACTTTCAAAATAATCAAAAGCATCTTGGTTTTCTTCACGAATAAGTCCTTTATGCGATTTTCCGCAAACTTGATATATTTTTAATTGTTGTGTTTGGCTCACCTCTGATAAAACTTGTTGTAAAATTAATGATTTTTCGGAGATTAAAAGCTAAAATCTTTAAATCAAAACAATTTTTTACTTTTGTGAAAAGATAGCTTTCTTTTGAAAAAAGTAATTTACATAGCAGGTTTGGGACATTCGGGTTCTACAATTTTGGATATGGCTTTGGGTTGTCATTCGAAAATTGTCGGATTAGGAGAAATATATGCCGTTTTTAATAAAAAAAATCCTGACGCATTATTTAAAAATTCTACATGCTCTTGCGGAGAAAAAGGAAAAGATTGTGATTTTTGGAAAGATTTACAAGAAATTTCCTCTTCAGAAAATTCAACAAAAAAAAAATACAAAAAACTGATTAGTGTTTTTACGAAAAAATACGGAAAAGATATGATTTTGCTCGACAGTTCAAAGAATTCGTATCCGTATCTTAAATTTCTGAATAAAAAATATGATTTACGAGTTATTTATCTGACAAGAGATTTTAGAAATTGGACTTATTCTCGATTTGAAAGAACCGGAAAACCTATGATTTTTTTGGCTTTAAGGTGGTTTCTCGAAAACAAAAAACTTTTATTTGTTTTAAAAAAATACAAAATTAATAAAATGTCTGTCGGTTATGAAGAACTTGCTTTATATCCGGAATTTATTTTAAAAAAAATAAGTGCTTTTGTAAATGTTGAATTTTCCGAAAATATGTTAAATCCGGATAATACAAACAGCCATATCATAAACGGCAACATCAGCAGAATTGATAAAGAAAAAAGAACCGGATTTTTTTATGATTCGCGTTGGCTGACATCCGGAAGACTTATGCGAATAACAGGCATTTTGTCTTTTTTGAATAAAATGAATAATCGCTTGGTGTATTCAAATATTTCGGAAAGCAAAGAAGGAGATTTTTACATTTTCGGAAAACAAAAAAAAGAAACATTATTAAAGGAACATAACGAGTAATGATTTGAAAATAAAATACTTAACACATAAAAAAATTAACAAAGAGTTGTGGGACAAAAAAATTTCACGCGCTGCAAACACTCGGATATATGCTTATTCCGGCTTGCTTGATATTACATCTCCCGAATGGAATGCTTTGGTTTCGGAAAATTATGAATTTATTATGCCGTTGACCGTAAGGAAGAAATTTTTTATTCCGTATATTACACAGCCGAAATTTACGCAGCAAACCGGTATTTTTTCCGAAAATGAAATTACCGAAAACATAGTTTTTGATTTTATTAATTCAATTCCCGAAAAATATAAATTCCGAATAATACATTTAAATTCTCAAAATAAAGTTTCTGCAAATTACATTTTTGAAAGACCAAATCATTTATTAAACTTAAATTCTGCTTACGATATTTTATTCAAAAACTTTTCATACAATACCAAAAGAAATATTAAAAAAGCTTTTTCCCGCAAACTTATATTTGATAAAAATATTTCAATTGATGATGCCGTTTTTCTGAAAAAACAAAATAATATTAATTCATTAACCGAAAGAGATTTAATGAAGCTGAAAAAACTTATTCTGTTTACCGAAAAACATTTTAAAATAAAAATTTACGGAGTAAAAAGTGAAATGCAGAAATTAATATCCGTTGCAGTTTTCAGTTTTTGCAAAAATCGAGTTTATCTTCCGCTTATTGCCTCATCGGAAGAAGGAAAAAAATCTTTTGCTGCATTTTTAATTTTTAATGATTTTATAAAAGATTATTCAAATAAAAACCTAATACTTGATTTTGAAGGTTCAGGTTTGCCGGGCGTTGCTCGTTTTTTTGAAGGATGGGGCGCAAAACCGGAAAGCTATTACGTCCTTAAACAAAATAATTTACCTTTGTTGTTAAAAGTCCTGAAAAAATGAATAAACTTCATGTTTTGTTTCTTGCTTCATGGTATCCGAATAAATTAAAACCTCAAAACGGAAATTTTATAAAAAGACATGCCGAAGCTGTTTCGGCATTTTGCAAAGTTTCGGTAATTCACGTAAGAGCAAATATCCAAAAAGAAAAGTTTATTATTGATATTAATAAAACAGAAAATCTGCACGAATACATTTGTTATTATAAAAAACATACGCTTAATATTCCGTTGATTTCACATTTTATTAAAATCAACAAAAAAATAAAAGCATACAAAAAAACATATCGCCTTATTTCCGAAAAACAGGAAAAAATTAACATTATACATTTAAACGTTATGCTTCCTGCCGGAATTTATGCTTTGGTTTTAAAAAAGAAATACAAAATTCCTTATGTCATAACGGAACATTGGACAAAATTTTTAAATCCTTCGGAATTTTCTTCTTCCGAAAAAAAGATAATCAGAAAAATTGCAAAAAATTCTTCCGGAATTTGTCCGGTTTCCGAAAATTTAAAACAAAATTTAATAAATTTTGAAATAAACGGAAACTTTGCGGTAATTCCGAATGTTGTAAATGCAAATATTTTTTATCCCGAAACAAAAGAAACAAAGCATAAAATCGTCAAAATACTTCATATTTCGCATCTTGACGACAAGCATAAAAACATAAGCGGAATTTTAAACGTTATTAAGAAATTAAGTTCTGAAAGGGGTGATTTTACAATAACAATTTCCGGGAACAGAAATTTAGAACAACATAAAAAATATGCGAAAAAAATAGGTATTCCGGAAAATATTATTTCATTTGAAGGAGAGAAAACATCCGAAGAAGTTGCAGAATCAATGCGAAAACATGATATTTTTGTAATGTTCAGCAATTATGAAAATTTACCTTGCGTAATTTCGGAAGCCCACATGTGCGGAATACCGGTAATTAGTTCGGATGTCGGCGGTGTGTCAGAAATGATTGACAAAGATAACGGAATTTTAACCGAAAAAGGCAACGAAAAAGACTTCAAAGAAAAACTTTCTTTAATGATTGATAATATTGAAAAATATTCTCCCCTTCTGATTTCAATAAAAGCACAAAACAGATACGGGTATGAAACCGTCGCAAAGAAATATTTAACCTTGTATGAAAAAATACTTAATAAATAAAGTGTGATACGTAACATTTTAAATACTGTTTTTGTGCGAGTTTTTAATGCTGCAATTACTCTTATAATTGTTATAATCAACTCAAACGTAATAGGTGCCGAAGGAATGGGAACCGTCAGCCTTATTATTCTTGCCGTTTCAATTTTTATTTTGATAACCGGCTTTGTATCAGGGGCTTTGGTGTATTTTGTCCCACGAGAAAATAATTTTTATTTAGTTTTTATTTCTTGGAGTTGGACAATAATTTCTTTTGTTTTATTTTTTATTTTTATGTTATATGTTCCTATTGTTCCCGAAAAATACATTATTCACGTTTCCGCACTTTCTTTAATTTTTGCCGGTTCAAATATTCATGAAAAAATCTTAACCGGAAAAGAAAAAATTACCTCCGTAAATATTATTGCTTTAGTTCGTGTTTTGCTGTTAATTATTTCTTTGTCTGTTTTATATTTTTACTTTCATCAAAAATCCGTAATTTCATATATTTATTCCTTATATATTTCATATTCTTCGGGGTTTTTATTCTCTGTTTTTTTTGTTAAAAAATACATAAATCCGGAAAAGCCGAAAAACATTTTTCCTTTATTTAAACGGGTAATAAAATTAAGTTCGTATAACGCTTTCGGAAATATCGTTCAAAAACTTAACTATCGATTAAGCTATTATTTAATTGAATATTTTTTAGGAATAAAAGCTTTAGGGCAATTTTCGGTTGCGGTTCAAATAAGTGAAAGTACGCTGATAATAAGCAGGAGTATTGCTTTTGTTCATTATTCTAAAATTTCTAATCTGAAAAACAAGTTAAAAAGTATAAAAATTACGAAATCTTTAATCAAACTTACTTTCATTATCTCGGCATTGATTATTTTTGTTTTGTCCGTTATTCCCTCCGGAACGTATTCTTTTGTCTTCGGAAAAGAATTTCCGAAAATAAATTCAAACATTTTAAGTCTGTCTTTCGGAATAGTTTTTCTTTCCGTAACAATGATTTTCAGCTCATATTTTGCCGGTATCGGAAAGCATTATTACAATACATATTCTTCCCTTGCCGGATTTTTTATTACTGTTTTGCTCGGGTTTATATTAATTCCGGAATTTAAACTTCTCGGAGCCGGACTTACGGCAAGTTTTTCCTATACATCTTCTCTTTTGTTTCAATTCTTTTTAATGAAGAAACACGAAAAAATAAAAATACAAGATTTATTCATAAAAAAAGAAGACATAAAATTATTTAAAGATGTTGTTTTCTCCGGAATTTTAAAACCGCACAAACAAAACAACGGCACCTAATTTAATTTGGTCTTTTGTTTTCAAAGTTTGTTTTTTAACCTTTTTTTTGTTTACAACAACCCCGTTTGTACTTCCCAAATCCTGAATTACAAACTCTTGGCTTTGTTTGTTAATAATAGCGTGATTTCCGGAAACCGTAGCATCCGGAATAACAATGTCGTTATCCGGATTTCGTCCGATTCTGATTAAGTGCTTTTCAAAAAAATACGTTTTATTCAGCCCTTTTCCTTTAATATTTATTTCAATAGGTTTAACAACAATAACCGGTTCAATATCGGGTGTCTCCGAATTGATTATATCTTTTTTATTTCTGTATTTTTTATTTTTAGCCAGTAAAAACAAGGTAATTAACAACAAAACAGACGAAAAGATTGTCAGATAGATTTCTTTCCCTGAAAACTTTTGTTGTTCCGGTTTTTTTATTGTAAAACTTTGTGAAATTCGATTATAAGAAATTTTTATTTGTACTTCTGCTTTATTTTCAGTTACCCGAAATATTATACTTTTTAAATTCGATTTCGTGTTTTGTGTTTCCAAAGAAATGTCTTCTTTATAGCGTTCTAATATTTTTTTAAAGTCCCTGTTTTTAGAACTTTGTGTGTACATTCCTCCGGAATTCATACAAATATCAATAAGTTTATCTTCAATTTCTTTTTTCAGAAGTTTTGTTTGCAGTATATAAATCGGAGCAGGCACCTTTTTTTGCATTCCCGTACAAAAATTCAGTTCAAAATCTTCAAAATTACCGATTATTATAATTCCTGTACTTTTCAATTCCGAATTTTCGGAAAATAATTCATCCTGTATAGCTTTTTGATAATTACAATTATCATTTTGTAATAATCCGGGTGTCTTATTTTCTAAATAACTTATAAAAAAACTTTTATTTTTACTGAATACCGGACTTAAATATTGTATTACTGTTTTTCCCTTTTTTGTTTTATACATTATTCCGACATTAAGCATATCGTTTTTTTTCAACCCTTTAATTTCCTTCGACAGCTCTTTTCTTAATTTTTCATAATCAAAATCGGGAAGTAAATACAGCAGCCTTTTGTCCTGTTTTATTTTTGTGAACGGAATGTCCGAAGCAGCAAATTGTATTTTTTTATTATTCTCATAAATTGATAATTTGCTTGTATCTGTTTTTTTTTCGGCTTTTATTATCATTTCTATTTTAGGAAATCCGGAATTATCAATCTTTATGATTTTTATCTCTTTTTGTGCAAGTAACTGAACGGGTATTAATACTGCAAAAAATAAGGTTTTAAGCTTCATATGATATAATATTATTTAACAAAGTTAAAATTTTTATTCCGAATTGTTTTGGCTTTAAAAATTTTAACGATACCTTTAATCGGCAATTTAATCATAAACGGAAAAACAATATCACACAAAAACAACTAATCGAAATTAAACAATGTAATTTAGGGCTTGCTGAAAAGCTCAGATGTGCGTCTATTTTGGATTTTGTAAGATGTAGATGTATATAAATACTTCAAATTGAACAAAATACAAAAGAGATGTGCAGCTGAGCAGCAAAAATTCGGTAGTTTTATCAAAATAAGCGCAAGGGTTTCAAGATGTTTCATTCAAAAACTTTGCACTTTATCACAAAAATACAAGTATAAAGTATTGAATTACAATATATTTAGCGTTTTTCAGCAAGCCCGAATTTATATTTCTCTCCGGTTATGCAAAAAGTTATTTTAGAAATATTCTAAAATGATTTTCCGGAAAAAATTATTATTGAAAAAATTAAATAAAATGGATTTATACGGTAAAAAATCAAAAAGTATTCCGCAAAAACTGATTATTATCGGTTTAGAGTTAATTTTATTATATTTTGCATATTACATCCTGTTTAATAAGGGCGGAACAGAAATTTACAAGCGTTTCGGAATTGCAATGCCTGAAGGAAATTTATATCGCAGAATAATTATTTTCTGTTTTTCCTTTATTGTTTTTCTGAGAATTACTTTTGCAATGTTTGTATTCGTTAAAAGACGAATACCGTTTGAAGAAGCAATAAGTATTCCTTTTGCTTTCGCTCTGTATTACATAGGTTTTGCCGTATTCGGTTACGGAACGCAAACTCCTGTCGGAATTTTTGACTATTTCGGAGTTGCAGTATTTTTATTCGGTTCATATTTAAATACTTTTTCGGAATATCAAAGATACAAATGGAAAAAAGACCCGAATAACAAGGGAAAACTCTATACTATAAAACTGTTCAGGCATTCAATGCACATTAATTATTTTGGTGATTTACTGTGGGTTATAGGATATTCAATATTAACACTAAATATTTGGTCTGTTTGGATTCCGATTTTATTATTTTTCTTTTTCATATTCTTTAACATTCCGAAATTAGATACTTATTTAGCTGAAAAGTATAAAACTCAATTTAGTAATTACAAAAAACAAACTAAAAAATTCATTCCTTTTATATACTAAAATTTATACTATGAAAATATATAAATCTTTTTTGTTTTTCGGTATTTTTTCCTTTTTAACCGGAATAACATATTCACAAAATGCAACGGAAATAATAAAAAAAGCCGATAAAAAATTCAGGGGAAATTCGGCTAAAGCTGAAATGACTATGACAATTGTCCGCCCGACCTGGAAACGAACATTAAAATTCAAAACCTGGGGAAAAGGAAATGATTATTCTTTGGCTTTAATAACTTATCCGCCGAAGGAAAAAGGACAAACTTTTTTAAAGCGAAAAAACGAAATGTGGACTTGGAATCCTAAAATTTCTCGCTTAATAAAAATGCCGCCTTCGCTAATGTCGCAAGGATGGATGGGTTCCGATTACTCAAATGACGATATTTTAAAAGAATCTTCAATCGTAAATGATTATTCTCACAAAATAATAGGGTCGGAAAAAATTGACGGCATTGATTGTTACAAAATTGAACTGATCCCGAAAGAAGATGCCGTTGTAATTTGGAGAAAACTTATAAAATGGATAAGCAAAGAAGAATATAATCAAATGAAATCGGAATATTATGATGAAGACGGATATTTGGTTAAAACCGAAATTTCATCATCGGTAAAACTTATGGGTAATAAAAAAATTCCGACTCATATTGAAATAATTCCGGCAGAAGAGCCGAATCATAAAACAATTGTGGATATAAATTCTATGATTTTTGATATTCCGATTAACGATAACTTTTTTTCACAGCAAAATATGAAACGTGTAAAATAATTATTCTTTCACATTCTGATAAAAAATAAAAATGTCATCTTTTAAAATAGCCCGCAGAAATATTCGGAGAAATAAACGACGAACCGTAATAACTGCCGCATCAATATTTTTTGCCGTCTTTTTTGCCGTGATTATGCGCTCTATGCAGCTCGGGACTTATACAGAAATGATTAAAAATGTTGTTTCTTCCTATACCGGACATATTCAAATACACAAAAAAGGATATTGGAACGATAAAATTATCAATAATACATTTCCCGAAAATACAGAACTTGAAAAAACGATTGCGAAAATACCCGAAGTTGAAAAAGTTGTCCCGCGTCTCGAAAGTTTTGCCCTTGCTTCTTTCCGTCAACTAACAAAAGGAAGTATTGTTATCGGCATAAGTCCCGAAAAAGAAAATAATATGACAAAACTTGCCGATAAAGTTATTTCCGGAAATTACCTTTCAAAAACAAACAAAGGTGTTTTAGTTGCCGAAAAACTTGCATCTTTTTTAAAACTTGGAGTCGGAGATACCATTGTGCTTATGGGACAGGGATATCATGCGGCAACGGCAGCCGGAAAATATCCGGTAAAAGGAATTATTCGTCTCAACGCACCCGATCTTAACAATAAAATCGTTTACATAAATTTGTCGGAAGCACAGGATTTGTATTCTGCACCGAATATGTTGAGTTCTCTTTCAATATTACTTAAAAATTCTGACGATATAAAATCTGTTAAAACAGCAATTTCCGATAAAATAAATCCCGAAAATTTTGAGGTTATGACTTGGGAGGAAATTCTTCCTGAATTAAAACAAGCAATAGAAAGTGACAATATCAGCGGACAATTTATGCTCGCCATTTTGTATATGATAGTCGGATTCGGAGTTTTCGGAACAATTGTTATGATGACCGTCGAAAGAAAAAAAGAATTCGGAATAATGACAGCCGTAGGTATGAAAAAAATAAAACTTGCGGGAATTCTTTTTTATGAAACTTTATTACTCGGAATTTTGGGTATTTTATCCGGTTTTGCCGTATCTTTACCTTTAATTCTATATTTCAGCAAAAGCCCCGTACCTATAACGGGAGATGTCGGAAACACTTTTAAATCTTTCGGATTCGAGCCGGTTATAGCATTTTCTGTAAATCCGCATTTTATGATTAATCAAATATCGGTTGTTGTTGTTATTGTTTTAATTGCTTATATTTATCCCTTAAGTTATATTTTAAAAATCAATCCGGTAAAAGCGTTGCGAAACTAAAAATTTTTAGTATGATTATAAAAGTTGCTTGGCGAAATATTTGGCGAAACAAACGCAGAACTCTGATTACGGCAGCGTCGGTATTTTTTGCTGTTTTTTTCGGCTTAATTATGCGTTCGATACAAATAGGAACTTTCGGAAACATAACAGACAATCTGGTTTCTTCGTATTCCGGTCATCTTCAAATTCATAAAAAAGGATATTCCGACGAAAAAATTCTTAATAATTCTTTTAATTCCGATAAATCATTAATAAATAAATTAAAAACCTTAAAACACGTAAAATATGTTGTTCCCCGGTTAGAATCTTTTGCTTTGGCTTCTTCCGGAGAACAAACAAAAGGATGTTTCGTTACCGGAATTTCTCCCGACGAAGAAAATTCAATGACAAAACTTTCTGAAAAACTAACTTCCGGAAAGTATTTGTTAAAAAACGACAAAGGTGCATTAATCGGAGATAAATTAGCTTCTTTTTTAAAAATAGGGATAAATGACACAATTGTTTTAATCGGACAAGGATACCATTCTGTTTCCGCAGCCGGGAAATATCCCGTAAGAGGCATTTTACATTTTCCTTCTCCGAAATTAAACAGCAGTTTGGCATATATTTCATTAAAAGAAGCCCGAAAATTATATTCTGCAGAGAATAAATTAACAGGTATTGCCGTATTACTTGATTCCGATAAAAACACTTCTTCGATAAAAGCCGAAATAAAAAACATCATTAATCTTAATGAATATGAAGTCCGGGATTGGGGAGAAATTATGCCGGAATTAAAAGAGCTTATTCAGTCAAAAAGCGTAAGCAGCTATGTAATGTTAGGATTGCTGTATATGATTGTAGGATTCGGAATGTTGGGAACAATAATTATGATGATTGCCGAACGAAAAAAAGAATTCGGGTTATTAGTTTCCGTAGGAATGAAAAAAACAAAACTTGCGTTAACGGTTTTTACGGAAACTGTTTTTCTCGGTTTTACCGGATTGCTTGCCGGATTTATCGTAAGTTTACCTATTATTCTTTATTATTCCGTTCATCCGATATATCTCGGCGGAAAAATCGCCGAAATGTATGAAAAAAACGGATTTGAACCTGTTATTCTTTTTTCATCCGATACCGGTTATATAATTGCACAATTTATTATTGTCTTTATTATCTTAATTGTTGCATCTGTTTACCCTGTTATAAAAATATTAAATTTAAATCCCGTTAAAGCTGTTCGGGACTAATCAAAAACCCTTAAATATGTTAATATCAATTGCTTGGAAAAATATTTGGCGAAATAAACTCAGAAGTGCCGTTGTAATTATCGCCGTAACTTTGGGTTTAATCGGCGGAATTATGTCCGTAGGAATTATGTTCGGTTCGTCCGATCAACGCATAAAAGATGCTTTAAACGATTACGTTTCCGAAATACAAATACATCATCCGAAATATTCCGAAAACAACGAGGCAAAATATATAATTAAAAATTCGGATAATGCAGAAAAAATAATTTCAGAAATTCCCGGCGTTAAATCTGTTTGTTCCAGAATGAAAATTATCGGAATGGCAAATTCTCCGGAAGCTGCCGTCGGAATTGTTATTAACGGTATTAATCCGGAACGCGAAAAAAAAGTTACGGATATTTACACAAAAATTCCCGACAGTCTCGGAACTTATTTCAAAAACACAAAGCGAAACCCCGTATTAATAAGCTCCAAACTTGCCGAAAAACTTAACCTGCATCTTCGCTCAAAAGTTGTATTAACATTTCAGGAAAAAAACGGAACAATGACGGGCGGAGCTTTCAGGGTTTCGGGAATATACAAAACAAATAATTCAATGTTTGACGAAACAAATATTTTTGTAAAAAAAGAAGATTTAGCTCGTTTAACGCTGTTTCCGGAAAATACCGCACACGAAATTGCCGTAAGAATAACCGACAAAAAACAATTAGAAACAATAAAAGCCGATATTTCAAAAAAATATCCCGATTTATCGGTAATGACCTGGAAAGAGTTACAACCCGATTTAGCAATGGTAACCGATTTTATGAACCAAATGATGGCAATTTTTATGATAATAATTCTTTCGGCTCTCGGTTTCGGTATCGTAAACACAATGTTAATGGTTGTTTTGGAAAGAATTAAAGAAATCGGAATGCTTATGGCGGTAGGAATGAATCGTATTCGTGTTTTTACTATGATTATGCTTGAAACCGTATTTCTTTCTGTCGTGGGCGGCGGAATAGGAATGGCTGTAAGTGCAATACTTTTAAATTATTTCGGACGTGTCGGAATGAGTTTTTCCTCCGTTTCTAAAGGTCTTGAAAGTTTCGGTTATTCTGCCGTTATTTTTCCGAAAGTTGAAACATCATTTTATTTTATGCTTAGTTTTTTAATTATTCTTACGGGAATTATTGCTTCTGTGTATCCGGCAATAAAAGCCGTTAAACTAAATCCGGCAGAAGCCGTAAGAACAGATGCTTAACATTCACTGTTGGCTATAAGCTGACGGACATTAGCTTTTTACCGACCTTTAATTAGATGATTTAATCAATAAAAACATGAGAGATTTCAGAAAATATACTATTTGGCAAGGCGGGATTAATTTTGTTAAACAAATATATCTTTTTTCTGAATTTCTTCCTCCGGACGAAAGGTTCGGATTAATAAGTCAAATCAAAAGAGCATCTGTCTCAATACCGTCAAATATTGCAGAAGGATAAGGCTAAAAGCCAAAAGCAAACAGCTAAAAGCCAATTAACTAACTAAAAATCATTAAATTATGAATATAATCGAAACAAAAAACCTTCACAAAACCTACAAAGAAAGCGAAATTGAAGTACACGCAGTCAGAGGTGTTGATTTAAGTTTTGAACAAGGAGAATTTACTGCAATTGTCGGACCTTCGGGTTCCGGAAAAACAACGCTTCTTAATATGATAGGCGGATTAGATAAGCCGACGGAAGGCGAAATAATAATTGACGGAATAAATATCAGTACTCTCAAAGGGTCAAAATTAATTGATTTTCGTTTGCGAAAAATCGGTTTTGTTTTTCAGGCATACAATTTAATTCCGGTTCTTACGGCAAAAGAAAACGTAGAATTTATTATGAATCTGCAAAAACGTCCGAAAAAAGAACGTATCAAAAGAGCCGAAGATTTGCTGAAAGCCGTAGGTCTCGGCGACAGGATGAATGCCCGACCTTCAAAACTTTCCGGCGGTCAGCAACAACGCGTTGCCGTAGCCAGAGCATTAGCATCAAAGCCGATGTTTATTCTTGCCGACGAACCTACGGCAAATCTTGACAGCGAATCAACCCGAAATCTTTTGGAAATTATGGAAACCCTGAACAAAGAAGAAAACATTACATTTATTTTTTCAACCCACGATACTCGTGTTGTAAATAAAGCTCGACGCATAATTACCATTGACGACGGAAAAGTTTTAAGCGATGAAAAAAAATAACTTAATAAATATAAAAATCTTCTTTTTTTGCTTGTTGTTTGCTTACGGCACACAAGTTTCCGCGCAAGAAAAAAAACTCAACTATTCTCTTGACGGATACATTACAAATATGCAATCCGTGATGTTCGACAGTATAAAAGCTAATTGGATAAATGACAACCTCATACACAATCGCCTGAATTTTAGCTGGTTTCCCGACGATGCTTTTAGTATAAATATAGGATTAAGAACACGCATTTTTACCGGAGAAAGCTTAAAATACATTCCCGGGTATGCCGATTTGCTTTCAAAAGATAAAGGCATTATAGATTTAAACACAAATTTAGTTTCTGAAAACTCCGTTATTATAAATTCACAAATCGACAGAGCAAATATTTCTTTTGAAAAAGAAAATTTAAGCATTACTCTCGGTCGTCAACGAATTAATTGGGGCAGAAGTTTTGTTTGGAACCCGAATGATATTTTTAATTCCTATTCTTTTTTTGATTTCGATTATCCGGAAAAACCCGGCTCCGATGCTTTGCGTATTCAATATTATACGGGAGCTGCCTCATCGGCGGAAATTGTTGCAAAAATTGACAGCTCAAAGAAGATTACCGCAGCAGGAATGTACCGGTTTAATTTATTGTCTTATGATTTTCAAATTTTCGGCGGTATAATTTCCGAACAAGATTATGTAATAGGAACAGGATGGGAAGGAGCAATAAAGAATATGTCTTTCAGGGGAGAAATAAGTTATTTACATCCGAAAGAACAATTTATCGACACAACAGGTTTATTAATTGCCGATATTTCAACAGATTACACTTTTCAAAACTCTCTCTCTCTGCGATTTGAATTTCTGTACAATCAACAACCGGCATCCGGCGGTATTTCAAGTTTTGAAGAATATTACTACAAACCTCTGAGTGTGAAAAACTTATCTTTTACGGAATACAACATTTTCGGAAGTCTCTCCTACCCTGTTACACCCTTATTTAATATTTCCGTTTCCGGAATGTATTATCCGAAAATTAACGGTTATTTTATAGGTCCGAATTTTTCGTTTTCCGTAAGTGAAAACGCCGATTTTTCCGTTTTAGCACAAACTTTCGGCGGAAGCCTGCAGAACCGAATAACCGGAAATACTGAATTTAAAAAAATTACTTTTGTTTTTTTGCGGTTTAAATACAACTTTTAACTGTCCGAAAAATTAAAATAATTTGCCCGCAACTTTTTATTTTTGTATTTTTATTCTGATAAACCGGTATTCGATATAAAATTTATTTCACAGAAAAACATATAGACACATACATTTATCTTGATTTAGAAAAAGTAACAAACTATAACAAATTAGAAACTGCACACAAAAAGGGATAATACTACCCTTTTAAAAATTGTTTTATATTTGCAACGCCTCAAATTTAACTGGAAAACTTTAATTCTTAAATGCAAAAATCATCGATAAAAATAGAAAACTTTTCAGAACATCTTTTTTGGGATGTTGACCGAACGAAACTTGATTTTGAAAAAAATAAAAGATTAATAATTGAAAGAGCTTTTACAAGAGGTGATATTGCCGATATAAAAATAGTGATTACATATTATGGATTAAATACAATAAAAGAAGAAATAATAAAAGCCGGCTTCTTGGATAAAAAAACATTAAACTGGGTAAGTCTATTTTTAGATATTCCAAAAACAAAATTCAGATGCTATACAAAGATACAATCGAAAACAGCACATTGGAACTCCTGAAGAAGTTACAAGCTGACACAGAGTTAAGTGCATTCAAACTTGCAGGAGGAACATCGCTTGCTTTGCAAATAGGGCATCGAAAATCAATTGATTTAGATTTGTTTTCACAAAATAACTTTGACTCGAATTATTTGCTTGAATATTTAGAAGAAAACTATAATTTTGCTGTAGATTATACATCAAAAAACACATTAAAAGGAAGTATTAAAAATATAAAAATTGATTTAATAAGTCATAAATATAATTTGGTTAAGCCTTTTGTGAAAACAGAAAATATAATACTTTATTCCGTTGAAGATATTGCCGCAATGAAACTTAATGCAATAGCAGGCAACGGAACTCGTTCAAAAGACTTTATTGATATTTATTTCATCTTAAAGCGTTTTTCAGTAGCGGAAATACTTGAATTTTACAAGAAAAAATATAAATTACGAAATTCATTACACGTAATTAAAAGTTTAAACTATTTTAATGATATTGATACACAAGATTGGCCTGAAATGCTTCTTGAAAAACAAATTTCAATAGAACAGGTAAAACAAAATATTGAAATACATATTAAAAACTTTTCTGAAAATTTAATATAATATCGGCAAAAATCACTTTACGTGTAAAGAATCTTTCAAACAAGTTTAAGTTCAAATAGTAAATGCAACTTTTAAAAATTGTTTTATATTTGCAACGCCTTAGTTTTAACCTGAAAACTTTAAATTTTAATGCAAAACACAAATAACATACACCCGGTTTTCGACCAAATAATAAACAAAGAACAAAAAGAAAAACTTCTGAACCAAAAAGCCAAAGTGTTGTGGTTTACCGGCTTATCCGGTTCGGGAAAAACAACTCTCGGTGCTTCCGTTGAAAAAGAATTATTTAATCGCGAGTTTTTAACACAAATTCTCGACGGAGACAATATTCGTTCCGGAATAAATAAAAATCTTAAATTTACCGAAGAAGACAGAGTAGAAAATATTCGCAGAATTGCCGAAGTAACAAAACTTTTTTTAAATTGCGGAGTTATTGCAATTAACTGTTTTATAAGCCCCACAAAAGAATCCAGGGATATGGCTAAAAGTATTATCGGAAAAGAAAATCTGATAGAAGTTTACGTAAGCACGCCTATTGAAGTTTGCGAACAAAGAGATACAAAAGGACTTTATGCCAAAGCTCGCAGAGGAGAATTAAAAAACTTTACGGGTATAAGTTCTCCGTTTGAAATACCCGAAAATCCGGATATTATTGTTAATACAAACGAATTAACACTCGAAGAATCAACAAAACACATATTAGATTTTCTTATAAAAGAAATTACATGTTAAAGAAATTTGAAAAATCCGAATCAAAATATTAAGATAAAAGAAAACGAAAGATGGTCGTTAGTAATTAAACCTCGCAGAAGTCTTTTTGATGTAAATCTTAAAGCTATTTGGGAATATCGTGATTTAATTGCACTTTTTGTAAGGCGTGATTTTGTCGCAAAATATAAGCAAACAATACTCGGTCCTTTGTGGTTTCTCATTCAACCGCTTCTTACAACAATAATGTTTACTGTTGTATTCGGTAATATCGCAAAAATTTCAACAGACGGGCTGCCGAAAATGCTTTTTTATATGTCGGGGATAACTGCTTGGAATTATTTTGCAGAAAGCCTTAAAGCAACGTCAAATACATTTGTTACAAATGCCGCAATATTCGGAAAAGTATATTTTCCGAGATTAACTTTGCCGATTTCAACCGTAATATCAGGTTTGATACAATTTGCAATTCAGTTTATGTTTTTACTTACCTTCATGGTTTATTTCGGAATTACGGGTGCAAGTTTTTCACCAAACATTTATATTTTGCTTATCCCGGTATTGATTTTATTAATGGCGGGTTTAGGTTTAGGTCTCGGAATAATAATCTCTTCATTAACAACCAAATACAGAGACTTAACATATCTTGTCGGCTTTGGTGTTCAGCTGTTTATGTATGCAACACCGGTTATTTATCCTATTTCAAGTATCCCTGAAAAATATCAAATTTATATATTGGCAAATCCGGTAACGCCGATTATTGAAACATTTAGATATGCTCTGCTCGGATCCGGCAATTTTAGTACGATACACTTACTGTATAGTTTTGGCTTTATGCTTGTCGTTTTGTTTCTGGGTATAATTTTATTTAACAAAATTGAGCAGTCATTTATGGACACTGTGTAAACATGAAACACCCATGCCGAGTAAATTCGGCACACAAGAAAATGATTATTGCACGCAGAGAATACAGTAAAAAGAAATAATTTTGTATGCGGGTGTTCCTATCTGACCTTTGAAAATTATAGATATAAACAGATGAAAACAGAAAATAACACACATATGGGTTTTGATAAAATTACCGTCCGTAAAAAAATTTACAAAAATTAACATATTTTACTTAATCCCTTAATGAATAAAAAGGAACTTTTACATATAATCTCACAAGGCGAAAACGAACAAGTTGAATTTAAACTCAATTTTAATAAAAAAATTATTGAAACAATTGTGTCTTTTTCAAACAAAAAAGGCGGAAAATTATTTCTCGGAATAGCCGATACGGGAAAAATTACCGGTATTGAATTAAGTAAAGAAAGCATACAAAATTGGCAAAATGAAATAAAAACAAAAACAGAGCCTGCTGTTTTCCCTGATTTTGAAGAAATTATAATTGAAAATAAAACAGTTATTGTTATTTTAGTTCCGGAATTTCCTGTAAAGCCGGTTTCTTTGCAGGGAAGATATTACATTAGAAAAAAGAATTCAAATCACCTTTTAGCATTAAATGAAATAAATGATGTTTATTTGCAATCAATTCAAACTTCGTGGGACAGTTATCCTTATGCTGATGCAAAAAATACCGATTTAGACGAAACTAAAATTTTATCTTTTATAGAAAAAGTAAACAGCAGCGGTCGTTTTAAACTAAACGGAAAACCTCTTGAATGTTTGAAAAAATTACGCTTAATAAAAAATAATACCCCGACAAATGCTGCTATGCTGTTATTCTCAAAAGAAGAGTTATTTTATAATATTCATATAGGTCGTTTTAAAACACAATCGCATATTATTGACGATAAAATGGTGAGAGGAACACTTTTTGAAGCTGTTGAAAATACAATAAAATTTATTATCAGTCATTTAAAAGTTGCTTTTGAAATTACGGGAAAATCCGTGCAACGAACAGAAATTTTTGAATATCCGCTTTCTGCAATCCGAGAGTTGGTTCTTAATGCAATAATTCATAGAGATTATAAAAGTCCGACAGATATTCAGATAAAAATTTTCGACAAAGAAATTACAATATTTAATCCCGGCGGATTATTTGGTAATTTAACAATAGAAGACTTAAAAACAGATAATTATCAAGCTCAAAGCAGAAATAAATTAATAACGGAAGCATTTTATCTTACAAAAGATATTGAAAAATACGGAAGCGGATACCGTAGGGTTAGAGAGCAAATTGCCAAATACCCGACGATGTATTTTAATTTTGAAGAAAATTCCGGAGGATACTTGGTTAAAATAGGATACGAAAAGCAAAAAACAAATAAAGTCACCGATAAAGTCACCGATAATGTCACCGATAATGTCACCGATAAGCGTTCCGAACTTATTTTAAATTTAATAAGAAAAAACGAGAAAATTTCCACAACTGAAATTGCAAGAGAATTAAATGTTACAAAAAGAACAATATTGAGAGATATTGAAAAGTTAAAAGGTCAAAACAAACTTAAACGTTCAGGCAACAATAAAACAGGATATTGGAAAATAATAAAATAAAAACTAATTCATAAGTAAAATGTCGGACACAGCAATAAAATTAGAAAATATATCAAAACAATACCGACTCGGCGTAGTAGGAACAGGCACACTCAGCCACGACCTTAATCGCTGGTGGGCAAAAGTGAGAGGCAAAGAAGATCCTTCTCTAAAAATAGGACAAGAAAATTCACTTGCAAAAGCCGGAGGCGACTACGTTTGGGCATTAAAAGATATAAATCTCGAAGTAAAACAAGGCGAAGTTCTCGGAATTATCGGAAAAAACGGAGCAGGAAAATCAACACTCTTAAAACTTCTTTCGCAAGTTACGGGACCGACAACCGGGCAAATAAAAGTAAAAGGCAGAATTGCAAGTTTACTTGAAGTAGGAACAGGTTTCCATCCCGAACTTACAGGACGAGAAAATATTTTCCTTAACGGAGCAATACTCGGAATGCGAAAATGGGAAATAAAAAAGAAACTTGATGAGATTGTAGATTTTGCAGGAGTGGCAAAATACCTTGATACGCCTGTTAAGCGATACAGCAGCGGAATGTATGTTCGTCTTGCATTTGCAGTAGCAGCACACTTAGAGCCCGACATTTTAGTAGTTGACGAAGTCCTTGCCGTAGGCGATGCCGAATTTCAGAAAAAAGCAATCGGCAAAATGCAAGATGTTTCTTCACAAGGAGGGAGGACTGTGCTTTTTGTTAGTCATAATATGACAAGCATTAGAAATTTATGTAAAAAAGGAATTCTTTTAAAATCGGGAATGATTAGTTTTGAGGGAGCTGTTGAAAGTTGTATTCAAACTTATAATACAATTACAGAAAATCAAAAAGAAGAAGCTATTGAAAATAATAAAATTAAAATTATCAGCTTTAATATAAAAAATAAATATAAAGAAAATGTATTTACCCCATTCGAAGAAATCTTTTTTAACTTAAAATTTGAAACAAAACAAAACCTTGGTGAAATTGATTTTACATTACATTTTTATAATGAACAAAATATAAGGGTTCTTGTGATTAGTTCTGTCCATAAAAAGCACTCTATAAAAGGCACAAAAGGAAAACATGAAATAACATTCAAACTTGATAATTTTAAACTTATACCCGGCAGATATTTTATTTCTGTTGGAATATTTGAAGACAGAATTGTTCCTGAAATGATGTTTCTAAACCATTTTGCTCTTTTTGATATTGAGCAAGATGATCGATTTGCAATAATTGCAGCAAATTATGAAGGTATATATTATCCTAAATTTGAAATCTTAAATTTTAAATAAACAATATACGTAACCCAACCAAATCTCCCCGATTTTAATAGTTTCACTGAAAAGTTAAAAGAACTCTGGGAAAGCAAACACTTAACAATTAAGGGTAAATTCCACCGAAACCGGAGCAAAACATTGCAAGTAAACTTAAATCTTTTTGATTATTTTAGCAAAACTGTAAGTAAACTTAAATCTTTTTTGTATTATTGCAATAATTATTAATATCCTTGTAACTTGCTGATATATGAAAATAATACAACGCAATAAATATTTAAACAAGATTTCTAAATTTGCAAATAACGAAATTATTAAAGTTATTACAGGACAACGCAGGGTTGGGAAAAGTTTTTTTCTTAAACTGTTGATAGCTGATTATTTAAAACATACACCAGACATTAATATTATTTATATTAATTTAGAATTGTTTGAATTTTCAACAATTAACACAGCCGATGATTTAGTAAACTATATAGAAAAAAAATCAAAATCTGCCGGAAATATCTTATTTATTGATGAAATACAAGAAATTAACGGCTTTGAGCATGCAGTTCGACATTTCTTTTCTAAAAATTACAATATTTATATAACCGGCAGTAACTCATCGCTGTTGTCAGGAGAACTTGCGACGTTACTTTCGGGAAGATACGTGCAGTTTAAAATTAATCCTTTAAATTTTACTGAATTTTGTAAATTTCACAAACTATCTGTAAATCAAAAAACGCTTAATTTATATATTAAATTCGGCGGAATGCCTTATTTGAAAAATCTTGACTTAAACGATGACGAAGTTGTTTTTACATATCTGCAAAATATTTATCAAACAATACTTTTGAAAGATGTAGTTGCAAGATACAATTTAAAAAATGTTGATTTCCTCGAACGTCTTGTGTTATTTCTTGCAGATAATACAGGAAGTATCGTTTCTGCAAAAAAAATTGCCGACTTCCTTAAATCTCAGAACCTTAAAATTTCAAATTCCGTTGTTCTTAATTATCTTAATTATATTAATAATGCTTTTTTTATAAATAAAATACGACGATACGATTTACAAGGAAAACGTTTTTTGGAAATAGGCGAAAAATTTTACTTCACAGACGTAGGCATTCGGAATGCACTTGTAGGTTTTAAGCCGCAAGACATGAATAAAATACTGGAAAATGTAGTATATTCGCATTTAATTTCAATTGACTATGCTGTAAGTATCGGAAAAATAAATAACCTGGAAATAGATTTTATAGCAGAAAAAAATAATAATAAAATTTATATACAAGTAACTTATTTGCTGACAGACAATAAAGTTGTTGAAAGAGAATTTGGAAATTTGGAAAAAATAAACGACAATTACAATAAATATGTTATTAGTTTTGACCAAGTTCAATTTGATAATAAAAACGGAATAAAACATCTGAGTTTAATAAATTTTCTTCAAAAACAAAATCTGTAAAATAGGGCTTGCTGAAAAGCTCAGATGTGCGTCTATTTTGGATTTTGTGAGATGTAGATGTATATAAATACTTCAAATTGAACAAAATACAAAAGAGATGTGCAGCTGAGCGGCAAAAATTTAGTAGTTTTATCAAAATAAGTACATGGGTTTCAAGATGTTTCATTCAAAAACCTTGCACTTTATCACAAAAATACAAATATAAAGTGTTGAATTACAATATATTTAGCATTTTTCAGCAAACCCTAAAATAAAAAATTTAAACAGCACATTTGTTGTTTTATTATGAAAAAATCAGATAAAAATATGAACAAACCAATATACATAACCCAACCAACTTTACAAAATTTTAACAAATTCATACAAATTAAAAGAATTTTAAAAACACAATCACATTTTTAAAATAAATAATGCTCACAAAAATATTAAACCTTTTGTTTTATTTCTGAAAATATATAAATTTGCATATAAATAGAAACAAAAATGCAATTTTTAAACTTTAAACAACAGTTTAACAAGTATATAGTATTTTCTGTAAAAGAAATAGATAAATTATACCCGAATTTTAATAAAATGAATTTGCTGACTTGGCAAAAAAAAGGATACTTGCATAAAATTAGAAATTCTTGGTATTGTTTTTCAGATACTATTATTGACGAAACAAGACTTTTTTATATTGCAAATAAAATTTACCAACCGTCTTACGTAAGTTTAGAAACGGCATTATATTATTACGGCGTAATTCCGGAAGCAGTTTTTTCAATAAATTCTGTAACAACGTTAAAAACAAAAGAGTTTAAAAATAGTCAATATTTATATACATACAGAAACATAAAAACAAATTGTTTTTTTGCTTATAAATTTGTGCAAAAAGAAAATTACACCTTTAAAATTGCTGAAATTGAAAAAGCATTGTTAGATTTATTATATTTTCGGCATTCATTAAAAACTTTTGAAGATATAATATCTTTGCGATTAAACAAAGAATTATTACTGAAAGAATTAAATATGCAAAAATTATCAGATTATGCAACCTTGTATAATTCAAAGATATTGTTGAAAAAAGTAAAAATAATAAATCAATTTCTGTATGATTAGTCTGAATGAAATAAAAAAATATTATCCCGAAAATTTGCACATTTTTAAAAATTTTATGTTGCGTGAATATCTGCAATATAAAATTCTTGAAATAATTTTTGAAAGTGAATATGCAGATAAACTTTGTTTTCTTGGCGGGACTTGTTTGCGAATAGTTCATAATAACTCTCGCTTTTCAGAAGATTTAGACTTTGATAATTTAGACTTATCTGAAACTGATTTTAAAGACATTTCTGTAATTATTGAAAAACAACTGTCAAAACAAGGATACGAAATTGACATCAAAAATGTGTTTGCAGGAGCATTTCATTGTTATGTCAGATTTCCGAACTTGCTTTTTAACGAAGGGCTGTCAGGTCACAAGGAAGAAAAAATATTAATTCAATTAGATACCGAACCACAATATTTCACATACAAACCTGAAAAATTAATTTTAAATAAATTTGATGTATTTACTTCGATAAACACAACGCCGAAAGATATTTTGTTGGCACAAAAATTTTATGCTCTTATTAACCGAAAACGAAAAAAAGGACGAGATTTTTTCGACATTATTTTTTTAATGAAATCAACACGTCCGAATTTTGATTATTTACAACAAAAAATTGAAAATAAATAATGAAACTGCTTTAAAAAACAGAGTATTACAAGAAATAAATAAACTTAATCTAACCGAAATAAGTAAAGATGTTCAACCGTTTCTGTTTAATCCGTCTGATATAAAGCAAATTTTGTTATTTAAAGAATATATAAATCAAATTTTTTGAAACAAATGATATACGTAACCCAACCGACACTTCCAAATTTTGATGACTTCACTGAAAAGTTAAAAGAACTTTGGGAAAGCAAACATCTGACAAATAACGGGAAATTTCATCAAGAATTAGAGCAAAAACTCGCAGAATTTCTTGGCGTTGAATATATTTCGCTTTTTTCAAACGGAACACTTGCACTTATCGTCGGCTTACAGGCACTCCGAATTACAGGCGAAGTAATTACAACGCCATACAGTTTTGTGGCAACAACACACTCTTTGCATTGGAACGGAATAAAACCTGTTTTTTGCGATATTTGTCAAGAAGACGGAAATCTTAATCCCGATAAAATAGAAGCACTTATCACTCCGCAAACAACAGCAATTTTGCCTGTTCACGTTTACGGAAACCCTTGCGACAACGAAAAAATTCAAAAAATAGCAGACACATACGGACTTAAAATAATTTACGATGCCGCTCACGCATTTGCAGTAGAAAAAAATAACCGGACAATCTTAAATTGGGGCGATTTGTCAATATTGAGTTTTCACGCAACTAAAACATTTAACACTTTTGAAGGCGGCGCAATTATCTGCAAAGATGCAACAACAAAACAACGTATTGATTATCTTAAAAATTTCGGCTTTGCCGGTGAGGAAACCGTAGTCGCACCCGGAATAAACGCAAAAATGAACGAAGTAAGTGCAATAACGGGACTTTTGCAACTTCCTCTGTATGAAAAAAATAGGCTCAAAAGACAGAAAATAGTAAATTTATACAAAGCAAAATTAAAGAATACAAAAGGTATTCGGTTTATTAAAAGTAATGAAAATATAAAAGAAAATTACTCATATTTTCCTATTTTTATTGATAAAAACAAATTTGGAAAATCAAGAAACGATGTTTATGACCTGTTAAAACAAAATAATATATTTGCTCGTAAATATTTTTATCCTTTAATTAGTCAATTTCCTGCTTACAGAGGTTTAAAATCTGCAAAAAAAGAAAATTTACCTGTTGCAACAAAAATGGCAGATGAAGTTTTATGTTTACCTTTATATGCTGACTTGGAGTTAGAAAATGCAGAAAAAATTATCAGAATGATAAATGAATAAAAAG
>JAJRUH010000019.1 GCA_024277895.1 Bacteroidota bacterium
CGTATATAAATACTGCGAAATAAGAGAAATTTGAAAGATGGTGTGCCTGTGGGCAGCTAAAATATTTTACACAAGTGCAAGGAAATAGGGTGAAATGAATTAAAAACCTTGCACTTGTATATGTAAATAATCTTATAAGTAACTGAAACACAAATATATTAGCGTTTTTCAGCAAGCCCTATTTAAGCATATCGTCTTAAATATTCCGTTTTAAGCTCTTGTAACCTGAATTCGATATAAGATGTTCAATTTATATCGTAACTTAACAATAAAGAAAAAGTTCTTCCGAGCTTATATGACTGAAAATCATAGTTTTTACCGGCATAATTATAAGTTTTTTGATAATTTACATTTAAAATATTATTAATACTGAATTTTAATTTAAAATATTTCCCTATTGTTTTTGAAATATTAAACTTCAAATCAGGATAACCCTGTTTATAAATATTCGGAGTAGCCCCTTTGGTTACAACAGCTAATTTTTTACCTTCAATGTTAAAAGCAATATTAGAATTTATACCTTTTTCTCTGTTTTCAAAATTCACAAAAGCATTTACAACCCACGGTGCCTGCCCGTACATCGGTCTTTTAACCGAAATTACAGGATTATTTTCACTTCCGTAATTATCAACAAATTCAACTTGTGTTTTCATATAACTATAGTTTCCTCCTACTGAAAAATACGGCATATTAATAAAATCAAGATGTTTTCTGATTTCAATTTCAAAACCGTACATTTTTGAATTATCAACATTTACATAATGAAATTCAGGATTATTAGCTCTCGGATCATCAATTAATTCAATCGGATTATTAAAATATTTATAAAAAATTCCCGCAGAAAAAATATCACCTCTTTTACCGAAAAGTTCGTAACGAAAATCAGCATTATCAACCAAAGTTCTTTTAAGTTCGGGATTCCCTATAACTCTCCAACCTTCCTTAAAATCATAATAAGCATAAGGTGCAATTTCTCTGAATGCAGGACGAGCAACCGTTCTTGCATATACCAATCTTAAATTTGATTTTTTATTTAAAGAATATTTCAGATTTAAAACAGGCAAAAAATCAGAGAATATTTGTTCGGCTTTTATGTGTTTAAACAGAAAAACATCAACATTATTTTCAATATACAAATAATTATATTCGTAACGCAAACCGCTTATTAATTTCATTTTTTCATTAATATTCACATCCGTCATAAAATAAGCTGCAGAAATATATTCAATTGCATCGTAACTGTTATAATTGTCAGTTAACTTATCATTTAATACATAAACTCCGTAAGTTGCATCATATGCATTCTGCCCTATGTTTTCATCTGATAAATAATTATCAATATTTCCGTCAAAAGCTAATCCCTGCGATAAAATATCAAACTTTCTTGATGTCGAATTTCTTGATTTATAAGTAAAAGCACCTCCGAACTTTATATTGCCGGTTTTTTTAAAAATATTAACAGGCATCGAAAAATTAAGTTTTGAATTTGAATTAATTTCGGATAAAATTCTGTAAAAACGAGCAGGTGCAGGATAGGCATTTACGCTTATATTATAATTTCCGTTTTCTCCGTCGTAATTAAAAAATCTTAAATCGGGTTCTTTTTGTCCGGAAACAGTATATGAAGTTAACCAATCAATCTTTAACTTTGAAAAATTTGTCATCAAATGGGTTCCTGATATTTGTCCGCTCATAAATTTTCTTTCTTGAAAACCCAAAACTTGCTCATACATATAAAGGTTATCTTCAGGCTTTTGTCCTTCTCGATACCGTGCTGTTTTTAAACCTCCGGTATTTTGCAATAAAGTCATACTTAAACTGTTATTTTTATTAATTTTATATGAAAATCCGGCAAGTAAAGACGTCATAATTTCCTCATCACCTTTAATTTCTTTTTCACTGATAATCGGGTTCATTACTGAACCTGCATCGGATTCTATTAAATTATAACGTGCATAAATTCCGTTTTTATACGAAATAAAATCTCTTTTATAACTTCCCGAAAAAATAAATCCGAAAGGCTTGCCGAACAATTTTATTTGATTTCCTACAGAAAAAGAATGGGTATGATTTAAAAATGATTTTTTATAAGAAGTTTTCATTATTTTATTAAAAGAACCGGTAATTTTGTCTAATTTATCATTATTTTCATAAAGAAAAGGAATCTCTCCGATTGCAATTTCAGGAATTGAACGACTGCCGTCGTCAAAACCGAGAGCATCGTATTTACCGCCTTCATAAGATAAAAAATTATTATTTAAACTGCTTTGAGTATTATAACCGAATGAGCTTGAGAAATTCAGAATAAATTTTTCGGGATATGTTTTTGTAACAATATTAATACATCCTCCGGTAAAAGAAGCAGGCAAATCCGGAGTAAAAGATTTATACACAATAATATTATCAATAATATTTGACGGAAACATATCCATTTGCACGGTATTTTTATTCGGATCTAAACCGGGTATTTCGCCGCCGTTAAGCGTAACCATAGAATACCTGTCGCTTAATCCTCTGATAAAAACATATTTCCCTCCGGAAACAGTTATTCCCGAAACACGTTTTAAAGCTGATGCTGCATCGGAATCTCCGAGTCTTGAAATTTGTTGAGACGAAATTCCGTTTACCAAACCGGAAGATTTTCTTTGATATACAATCACTGCAGTTTCGGTATTAGTAAGCGATTTTGCATTTACTACAACTTCCGAAATCTCCGAAGTTATTTTATTAAGCAACATATCTATAATTTTTATTCCTCCTGCCTGCAAATTCAGGTTTTCAATTATTTTTGTTTGATACGAAATATATGAAATAATTATTTTTTTTGTTTCTGTCGGAACATTTTCCAAACTAAAATTTCCGTCAAAATCAGTAACGGAAACAATATCATTTTGCGAAATTTCTGCTCTTATAACCGCTCCCGGCAAAGATTCTCCTGTTTCTCCGTCAATAATTCTCCCTCTTATCGTACACATATCCTGTGCATTAACAAAAGAAACAGAGAAAAATAACAGAAAAATAATAAATTTTGTCTTTTTCATTTTTTTTGCTTTGCATAACTAATTAAAAATGTATCCCGCTGTTGCGGGATACAAAAGCAACTAAAAAAATATTTGTTTATGTTTAATTCGAAAAAGTTAAAGTCCAACCCGAGGCCCAATTTGAATTACCGAAAGCTCCTTTGTAGTTTACGTTTTCAAAACCTGCCGGATATAAAGCCATATCGTCGGTTTGAGGATTTAAAGGAACAGGATTTTCGGCAGTAATACCGGGATCTGCTATTTTATTTGTATTCCCGGAAAAAGCCAATGCCCAAGCATCAATTTTTTCTTGCGGAGCTTCATATAAATAATTTCCGTGATCGTCTTTCGGTGTTGAGATTTTAAATAATTCATACGAATTAAATGAGTTTCCGTCAGTTTGACCTGCCACATTATAAAAAACATTATTTTTAATATGAACATATCCGTCTTCAAACATTTTATATGAGCAAGCCGTCATATTTCCGTTATCATCTTGCAAATATTCAATATCAATACCTTTATCAAAATTTACGAAAATAGAATTTGCATAAGTTCCTCCGGCATTATCTCTCAAAGTAAATGTTTTACTCCCTCCTCCCGAAACACTTATGTATGTTGCATTATAAATTTCGGGTACGGCATAAGGAGTTCCGGTTTCGTTATCACTCGGTCCGCCGTCATGCTCGCCTCCTCTGTCTGAATCGGCAGCCTGAATTGTTACCCAAAATTGTCCTTTTCCGTGAAAACCTTCATCATAATCAAAAGAATCGTCTTTACAATTTACTATTAAAGCATGTTTTACTGTAACTGCACCGCCAAAAAATTCTATTCCGTCATCGTTATTTGAAATAATTTCTATATAATCTAATAATGTACCGCTTCCGACCGCCCCGAGAGTTAAGCCGTTAATTTCGTTACCTTCGCCTATATCCGTGCCGCCGTGACGAATTGAAACATATTTTAATATTCCTGAATTATCGATATCATCGGTTCCTCCGTATAAACCTCTTGTCTCGCTGGTAGGAATTCCTTCAATAGCTTTATCCGTTGTTAAATTGCTTGTAGTTGCTTTCCCTAGTATAATTACTCCGCCCCAAAGTCCTCTTGCATTTTTGTCAACACCGGTTCCTTCCCTGTTGTCAACTTCTGCCGTAGAAATTATCGGCTTACTTGAAGTTCCTGCAGCATTAATCTTTCCGCCTCTTGCAACTATTAAAGCACTTGCATTTTCTCCCGTTCCGGGTTTCCCTTTAATTAAAGTACCGGGTTCAATTGTTAAAGTTTGTCCGTCGTTTACAAATACTAAACCGTTTAGTATCCAAACTTTATCGGAAGTAAAAGTATAATTCCCGACTCCTTCGCCTTTATCGGTAACCGTAACATTCCCGTTACCGTCGTCTTCAAAAATTGTTGCCGTAGGATTTTCTTCAACAGGTTTATCCGGTTTACAGGAAACTAACATAATACTTGCCAAAACAAATGCTGACAAGACAGCTTTTAAAAAAATAATGTTTTTCATTTTTGAAAAATTTTAATTGTTAATTTTGTTTCGGCAAATGTAAAATTAAGATGAAATAAAACAGTTAATTAATAATTAAGTTAAAATTAACAAACCGTAAAGTTTATATTATGTTATTGTTAAGTTTGTATTGTTTTATGATTCGAATATTTTAATTGTTTTACTTTTATCGCAAAAAAACAAAAATGAAAACTTCAGATAATAAAATCCTGATAATTGACGATGAAAAAGATGTAAGAGAAATACTGAAATTTAATATTTCACAAGCAGGATATAAAGTTTATACAGCAAAAAACGGAACAGAAGGTTTAATAAAAGTGAAAGAAAAAAAACCGCATCTGATTATTTTAGATGTTATGATGCCAAAGCCTGACGGCTACGAAACTTGTTCCGAAATAAGAAAACTTCCCGGGAACAAGAAAACCATTATACTGTTTTTATCTGCCAGAAACGAAGATTATTCTCAAATTAAAGGATTTGAAGCCGGAGGAGACGATTATATTGCAAAACCCGTAAACCCGAAAGTTTTATTATCAAAAATTAAAGCATCTTTAAAAAGATATCAAATAGAAGAGACAAAAGAAAGTGCAATAATTACTATAGGTAAATACAAATTAAATAAAAACGAATACACTTTATATAAGGATAATGAAAGTATAACTTTACCTAAAAAACAATTTGAGATACTAAGATCACTATTTTCAAGACCAAACCATGTTTTTACGAGAGATGAAATTTTTGAAAAAATTTGGGATAATGATGTTATTGTAGGTTCTCGTACAATTGATGTACACATAAGAAAAATAAGAGAAAAAACAGGTATAGAAAATATAATTACACTTAAAGGAATAGGATATAAATTAGAAACCGAATCAATTGAAAACTAAACTCTTAAATACATCAAATCCTAATAAACTATCACTGCTTGTATCTTTATTGTTAAGTATTTTTATCAGCATTTTATATTTTGTAATTTGGTTACTGTATGATGACGTAAATTTTCACTTAACGGCATTAATAATAATACTTTCGGGAAATTTCATTTTTTCATACCTGATTATCAGATACATACTGCAAAAATTCATTTATGAAAAAATTCGTTTGGTATATAAAACAATTCGAAAATTAAAATTGAATAAAGACCAAAAACCGGAAATTAATCTCAATTCCGACATATTAAAAGAAGTAAAAGAAGAAGTTGAAGTTTGGAGTAAAGAGCACCAACAAGAAATTTTAACTTTGAAAGAACGAGAAGCATTCCGCAGAGAATACATAGGCAACATCTCTCACGAACTCAAAAACCCGATTTTTAATATTCAGGGATATATATATTCTTTAATGCACGGAGCTTCGGAAAATCCCGAACTTCTGAAGAAATACCTCAAAAGAACAAACAAAAACATTGAACGAATTATAACGATTATTGAAGATTTAGATACAATTTCGGAACTCGAAATTACCGATATCAAAACAAATTTTAAAAAATTTGACGTATTAAAACTTACAAAAGAAGTAAAAGAACTTTTTATAGATAAAATAACCGATAAAAAAATTGAAATCTTTTTTCGCGAAAATTACACAAATCCGATATATGTTTTCGGTGACGAAAATCGCATAAAACAAGTTCTTATAAATTTAATTGACAATGCCGTAAAATACAGTTTTGAAAACAGCCGAATCAAAATCAGTTTTTTCGATATGGACAAAAATTACCTGATAGAAATTACCGATGAAGGACCCGGCATTGCAAGCGAAGATTTATCCCGAATTTTTGAACGTTTTTACAGAACCGACAAAGCTCGCAGCAGAGAAAAAGGAGGCAGCGGGTTAGGACTAGCAATTGTAAAACATATTATTGAAGCTCATAATCAGACAATTAACGTGAGAAGCACGCCAAAAGTAGGCTCTACATTTGCTTTTACTTTAAAAAAGTTTGATTAATCATCCTATTGAATTCGGCATTTAAATGAGAACTGTTTATTTGTAAGGTAATTGGGGCTTGCTGAAAAACGATAAATATATTGTAATTCAACACTTTATATTTGTATTTTTGTGATAAAGTGCAAGGTTTTTGAATGAAACATCTTGAAACTCTTGCACTTATTTTGATAAAACTACCAAATTTTTGCTGCTCAGCTGCACATCTCTTTTGTATTTTGTTCAATTTGAAGTATTTAGATGCTGTCATCATCCTGTTCACAGACACTATTCGTTTAAATATAAAAAACGGAGAAGTATATGCCCCCTCTTCTCCGTTTTTAATTATGTATTTTTTTGAGAAAAATATTATTATTGTTTTGAATAAGACATTTCACCGGATTCGGTTCCTGTGCCGTTACTTTTGCGTGTTCTGTAAACATCTGTTCCGTCATCAGAGCAATAATCCCAGAAATAAGTATATTCCGAAGAACTTGTATAAGTCGTAGTGTAACTGAATACCAATTGTTTTTTGTCTAATGTTTGAATATAAAGACGCATAGTACCTGAAGAAGATTTAGACATATTAGTAAAGTCAAATACTATTCCGCTTTTTTCTTTGTATGAATCAATCCAACTCCAATAACCGGTATATTCACTATCATAATTATCAGGGTAACCGTTATCATCAGTATCTTTACTCGTTTCTTTCATTTTACAAGTTCCGTCTTCATTAAATGTTATCCAAAATATATCATTCTGAGTATAAGTCGTATCCCCTGCATCAGTAGTTGTTACTCCGTCTGAAGTATTAATACTTGAATAATATTCATGAACTGTTGTTCCCTCAGTAACAGTAGAATCCTTATGAGTATAAGAAGACGAAAAATTATCATAACCGCAAGTGTTTGCAGTAAATGTATAATTATAAGTTCCGCTGCTAAGAGATGTACTTTTTTGTGATGTTAATTCCCAAGTACCGATAATACGTTTATTTCCATGCTTAACATTTGTTTTTGTACAAGAACTGAAAATAAATAATGAGAATGCCAATAATAAAATTCCTGTTTTAATAAAATTGTTTTTCATAATTTAATAAATTTTGTTTAAAGATTAGTTTTTTAAATTGTTACAAATATATAAATAAAATAATACATATAATTCAATTCCGAGAATATATCTGAGAAATTTTATAAAAAATCATTATATTTGCATTATAAATTCAAAATATAAAATAAAATAATGAAGAAATTTTTTATTACAGCAAGTGTGCTGTCAGTGCTTTTTTTTTCAGGTTGTAAAGTTACCCAAGAATACCATTTTAATAAAAATCTTTCCGGAAACTATAAATTTGAAATGGAAATGGGAGATTTAATTAATATGATGCAATCAATGGATACCACCGGAAAATTTATGTCTTCAATTGACACATTAGACAAATCTTTTACGGAAATTGCCGAAAAATACAAAGCAGCCGGAGCAAAAAATGTACAAGTCGGGTGGAAAGATGATAAAACTACAATGTATGTCAATTTTGATTTTTCAAATATTGATAATTTAAATTCAATATTAAAAAATTCAGGTAAAGAATCCGGAATGTCATTATTCTCCGGAAACTCTGATACTCCCGGAAAATTTACACATAAAGGAAAACGAGATATTTCTATTGATTTCCCCGAATTCAAAAATGATACGGTTTCAATGAAAGATTTAGCGTCAATGAAAGATTATATCAGTATTGAAACTATTTTTTCTTTTGACAGAAGAATTAAAAGCATTGATAATAAAAATGCGGTAATAAGTGATGATAAAAAGAGTTTTAAATTTTCAGGCAAATTAGATGATATGTTAAAGAAAGATTTTTCAACGGACACACATGTTAAACTAAAATTCAAATAATTATAATCATTTTAAATATATAAAATTATGAAAAAATTATATTTAATTTCGGTCGTTGCAATTTTCACCTTTTTCACACTCGGCTGCAGCAATAATGATGAAAAAACCGCAAACAAAACTTCGGAAAAAATTGCTGAGAAACTCATCGAAGGAGCAACAGGAAACAAAGTTGACGTCAATATTGACAAAAACGGTAAAACCGGCAGTATGACAATAAAAGGAGATAACGGAGACGCAGTAACAATTTCATCAAACGGGAAAAAAATACCTGATAATTTTCCGTCGGACATTTATATTGCAGAAGGTGATATTGCTTCTGTCGGAACTATTAATACGGGGGACGGAAGTATTATAACAATTTTAATGACAGTAAAAGAAGATACCGAAACAATATCCGATAAAATCCTCAAAGAAATGAAAGCTGCAGGCTGGAAAAGTGATATGAATATGAAAACAAGCGAAGGCAGTGTTCAAATGTATTCAAAAGATAAAAACAGCATTACCGTAACTGTAGGTAAAGATAATGAACAGACAACGGTCAACTATATGGTAACAATTTCTGAAAAATAAACTAAAAAAGTTGAACTTTTTTAAAGTTTAATCGTATATTAAAAAAAATAAAAAATGATAAAACATATTGTATTTATAAGAATTAAAGGTGCAAGCTCTGAAGAAGATAAAATAAATGATTTAAATAAATTAAAAGATGCTTTGGATCAATTGCCTTCTCAAATTCCCGAAATAAAAAGTTATCAAACCGGTATAAATATTTCAGATGCTGCAACTGCGTCAGATGCTGCTCTTGTGGCAGAATTTGAATCTGAAAAAGCTTTAGAAACTTATAAAAATCATCCCGAGCATATAAAAGTATTGGAATTAATCAGCAGTATTAAAGGAAGAACTTCCGTTGTTGATTTTGAGTTTTAAATCAAATAAAAATCCGATATTTAAACATCGGATTTTTACTCTTTTTATTGGTTCTGTGTCAGCCAAATAATACCTACTATTATCGCCACACCTGCTAATACAGCCAGTGTTATTTTAATCCAACTCCAAGGTCTTTCTCCCTGAACTTCTCCGGTTCGTGCATTTATCATAAATCTGTAAACTTTTTCTTTATATTTATATGCACTCAACCATATCGGCAATAAAATATGTTTAAAAGTTGTTGACATATATTCCGTATTCATTGATGAAATTCGTTGATGATCACCGCCTATATCTCTGTAAATATCTTGCCTGATAACAGGTTCCATCTTTCCTTTTGCCAATGTAAAACCGTTTTCCAAACTTACTTGATACGTTTCGGATTTAAAGCCGCTTAAATATTTAGTATCGTAAGGAACCAAATTTTGCAAATCCCAAGGTTCTAATCTGTCAACATATTTTCGAGGTAAAGTTTCACTCGCAGGCACCATTATATCATCAAAAAATCTTGAAACTCTTCCGCTTACGGAAGTCCATCGTGTTTTTGTAACTGTTCTTGATTTTTGCTGACCGTCTTCATAATAAGTTTCCGTGGTTTGATAATCGTCCCCTCTTTGTCCCGAATAATCAGAATATGTATCCGAATCGTAAGTCCAGTAAGGCGTATAAATTCCGGCAAGATCTTCGGTTTGTCTTGCTTGTGATTTTAATTTATTAGGTGCAAACCAAAGTTTTTTCAACCATTTTTTATACAGTTCACGTCCTTCTTTTTTATCAACTTTAAAAGACAACATTGCCTTAGGAGCAATAATACTTGAAGTGTGTGCTTCTTTTGATACCAACGGACTTCCGCAAAAATCACATTTCGAAGAAACAATATTAGGGTCAAAAGTTGTTTCGGCACCGCACGAATCACATTTTACGGTTGTAACCTCAATTTTAGGGGCAATATCTGCCTGATTATTGATATAACTTTTAAAATCAAGCTCTTGTACTGCTTTAATTTTTGCTTCTTCATCAACTTCTATTTCATTAAGCGCACCGCAAAATTCACATTTTAAGCTGTCGGTACCGGGAGCAAATTTTAATTTTGCACCGCAATTATTACAAGTTATTTCATTTTGTCTGCTTTCGCTGACTTTCTTTTCTTCCATATCAAAAATAGTTCTCGAATTTAAATACTTAAATATAAAAAAGCACCTAAAAAACAGATGCTGAAAATTTTACATAGGAGGAGGCGGAGGCGGTGTTGCTCCGAACAATCCTGCAACTTCCGGCACTTCTCCGGCAGCCGACCAACCGGACATACCCTGTTTCCAAACATAAGTTTCTTTGGTTAATTTACCTTGCGCAATCATTTGTTTTAGAATTTCCGTATTGAAAGGTCCTTGTTGTTGTCCGTTAACAGAAACAAAATATTGCACAACCGGAGGCGGAGGAGTTGCACTTTGCTGCGTATTTTGTTGTTTTTGATTCTGCATCATTTGATTTTGATTCATCATTTGTTGCATCATTGCCATTCCCATCATTCCTTCCATTCCGCCGCCTGCTCCGGGATTATTTGCAGCACCCTCCATTGCGTCGGCAGCTTTCATTTGTGAATATTTATTCATATCTCCGAGCATATTCATCCCCGTACCTTCGTCTAATTTTTCTTGAAGTTTTTCCGGCAAACTGATGCTTGAAACTAAAAATTTTGTAATTTCAAGTCCGTATTCTTTAAATTCTTCGCCGAGTTTCTTTTGACAAAATTCGGAAATATCTTTATAATTTTGAGCCATATCAAGCAAAGGAATTCCGCTTTCACCAACGGCATCAATAAATTGAGTTACAATTAGATTTCGCAATTCGCCGGCAATTTCTTCTGTTATAAAATCTCCGCTTGTACCCAGCACTTCTTTTATAAATTTTACCGGATCAATCACTTTCATGGTATATGCTCCGAAAGCTCTTAAACTAACACGTCCGAAATCAGCATCACGCACATAAAAGACATTTGGTGTTCCCCACTTTTGATTGGTAAAACGCTTTGTGTTAATAAAATACACTTCTGCTTTAAACGGGCTGTTAAATCCGTGCATCCAAGCATTTAAAGTTGTAAGAATCGGCATATTTTGCGTTGTCAATTCATAACGTCCGGGAGGAAACACATCGGCGATTTTTCCTTCATTCACAAATACGGCAACTTGCGATTCTCTCACAGTTAATTGTGCTCCGTTTTTTATTTCATTACCGTAACGTTCAAAACGGTATGCTATGGTATCACTGCTGCTGTCTAACCATTCGATAACATCAATCAGTTCGCCTTTTAATTTATTAAATAATCCCATTTTATATAGTTTTTAGTTTATTATTTTCGGGCTTTGAAAATACAACTTTTTAATTTATTGACAAAGTTTTATTGATAATTAGGTTTGAAAATTTATTATTCAATAAATAAATATCACAAATATTTTTTCAAAATTTTACTTTTACGTTTAAGTATTTTGAGTGTGCGGCTTTTAAGTTGCCTAACACGTTCACGCGTAATATCGAAATTAGCGCCAATCTCTTCCAAAGTAAGAGGATGCTGCATTTCCAAACCGTAGTATTGCTTGATAATTTCGGCTTCACGAAAAGGTAGTGTGGAAAGTATGCGTTTCAATTCAGTTGTCAGAGATTGTCTTATCATTTCTCTTTCGGGCGAATCGGTACCGTCGGAACTGATGATGCTGTATAATGACATGCTCTCATCATCATTAATCGGAGCATCCATTGAAAGGTTTCTGTCGGTATTAGCAATAACTCGTTGAACATCTTTGGGTGCAATTTTTAATTCATCGGCAATTTCTTTTACGGAAGGTTCTCTTTGGAATTTCTGCAACAATTCAAAAAAAACTCTGTTTACTTTATTTGCTGTTGTAATTTTATTCAACGGCAATCGCACAATTCTTGAATGTTCGGCTAATGCCTGAAGAATGGATTGACGAATCCACCATACAGCATAAGAAATGAATTTGAACCCTTTTGTTTCATCAAAACGTTTAGCAGCTTTTATTAAACCGATATTTCCTTCGTTAATTAAATCAATTAGGCTGAGTCCTTGATTTTGATATTGTTTCGCTACCGACACTACAAAGCGAAGATTGGCTTTTATCAATTTATCCAAAGCATTAATATCATTTTTTCTGATTTTTTGAGCTAACACAGCTTCTTCTTCAGCCGTAACCATTTCATAACGACTGATTTCATGCAAATATTTATCGAGAGAAAGCGATTCTCTGTTAGTAACTTGCCGTGTTATTTTCAGTTGCTTCATTTATGAGTGCAAAAGAATTTAAATTAAAATCAGATATATATTTTAAACATGATAAAAGTAAGCATTTTAATTGATTAAAAAACAATATTTTAAAAGCCGATTGAGCTCGAAGAGCTTAATGCTTTATTAACTTCAATATCCTTAACATCTTCATATGTTAAGGTTCTCACAGCTTCCTGAGAACGTTCTCGTGCGGGAACGGATGCCATCCTTAAATTTTGCTTTCGAACGGCTTCTGCTACAATCTTCCTCACTGTTCTTGCGTTTCCGAAATATTTATCTCGTGTGTCATAAAGTCTTTTAATATATCCTTTTAAATGTGTCTCAGCTTGCTTATTCGGTATTAAATCTTCCGTTTTTAACATTTGCAAACAAATTTCATACAGTGTTTCGGGTTTATAATCTTTAAAAATTAAAGTTTTATCAAAACGTGATTTTAATCCGGGATTCATTTTTAAAAAAGTTTCCATATTGTCCGGATATCCTGCAACGATAACGGCAAATTTGCCTCTGTTATCTTCCATATTTTTCAGAATAACTTCTATTGCTTCGTTCCCGTAACTTCCTTGTCCGCCTCCTGCAAGAGCATAAGCCTCATCAATAAATAAGACTCCTCCGATTGCATTTTCAATTTTCTCTTTTGTCTTTAAAGCCGTTTGCCCCACATAGCCTGCAACTAATCCTTCTTTTCCTGTTTCAATAATATGTCCTCTTTCGAGCAAACCGAGTGCTTTATATATTTTCCCGAATATTCGTGCCAAAGTAGTTTTTCCGGTTCCGGGATTTCCGCTGAAAACAGCATGTAAAGAAAATTTATTCAGAACATCTTTACCGGTTTCTTTATAAAACTTGACCAATTTAATAAGTTCGTTAACTTCATTTTTAATATCATTCATTCCTACCAGAATGTTCATTTCATCCAGTGCTTCTTTCAGCAAATCGTTATCAATCGGAATTTTAACAATACTTTTAGATTTAATACTTTCTATCTGTCGAATATCCTCCGAGGTGATAGTTGATAACTCTTCATTTGTTAAATCTTTTACATTTTCACCCTGCATCAAACGCAAACCCATATACATTTTACCTTCATCAATTAAAGAATAGGCATAACGGGCATTTCCGAATGTATAATCTCGATTTCGGAATGCTTCTGTCAAAGTTTTGCGAATTAATTCTGCAGCATCTTCCGTTAAAACAACGTTTCGCTTATTTGCGGCATATAATGCAATATCAAATAACTCGTCAGGCGTATAATCGTCGAAATGAAAAAAATATTTTATACGAGATTTTAAACCCGGATTTGAATTAATCATAAACATTGTTTCTTTCGGATAACCTGCCATCATTATTGCAATATCTTTTTCACCGTCGCTCATTTCTTTTACAAGAACTTCAATGACTTCTTTACCGAAATCTTTTTTATCTTCATCGGAGCGGGCAAGCATATATGCTTCATCAATAAATAAAATACCGCCTCGGGCTTCTTTAACTGCTTCTTTAACTTTAGGTGCAGTTTGCCCTATAAATTCTCCTATTAAATCGGCTCTGTCAACTTCATGCACATGTCCTTTTGACAACAGACCTTTTTTTTGATATATTTTTCCCAATAGTTTTACAACCGTAGTTTTTCCGGTACCCGGATTACCGGTAAAAACACTGTGTAAAGTAAGTTCTTCATTATCATCAAAGCCCTTTTCTTTTCTTAATTTCAAGAAATCAATATAATTGATATGGTCTTTAACTTTTTGTTTGATAGTTTTTAATCCTATTAAACCGTCTAAATTTGCCAACAAATCTTCAAGAGTTCCCGTATCTTCTGCCATACGCACGGCACTTTCCGGAATCGTCAAATTATTACCGATCTCTACATCTCCCTCTATTTCAAACTCTTCCATAGTAAACCAAACAGAAGTAATTAAGGTGTCCATAAATACAATTTCAATTCTGTATTTATCATCTTTCCACGAGCCCGGTTTTTCATTTCCCCAACCTCTTTCAAAAGTGAATATTTGATTTTTATTTCCGTTAGGTATGTATTTAAGTGAACTGATTTTTGCTTTATACTGTCCGGCATCATCATAAATATTAATAAAATATTCTAAGTAAAATTCTTTATTTGTTTTTATTATAAAATCTGTTTCAACCCAAATATAACGTGTATTTTCTTTTGAAAATGCTTTCAGATATTTCCTTTGTGTTTGTTTCCATGCTTCAAAGTCTCCTTCATACAATTTAACGGAATTAACTTCTAAATACGGATTGTTATTTTCATCAACTTTTCCGATATCGTAGATATAAAAAAGCTGTTTCCCGACTAATTCTTTATCAATATATATTTCACATCGATAGGTTCCGGGCTTCCAAAATCCGCCGGGATTTTCGACTCCCCAACTTTCATAAATATATGCAATATTATCATTTTTGCTGACTGTAACAGTTTTACTTAAATTACAGATTTCTTTTTTTGTATTATTAAGAAGTTTAACAGTTTTAAAGTTTACAAATGCCTTCCAATCTTCGATATCAAATTTTTTATTATAAATTGCAAGTTCCGATCGCAAATAAGATATTTCGTCTTTATCATAAACAAAACGATATTTTTTTGTAGAATCAAGCATCCATTCCGAAGAGGAATAAATATTTAATGACTTATATTTGAAGTTTTTTTTACTCAAAGTATTTTATTTACAAAAATAATCAGAAATTATTTTCAAAAAAATCTATTCTGTAAAAATAATTTATTTGATTGAAAAATCAGACTCTTTTTTATTAAATGCTACGACTGTAAATTTTGTTTGTTTATAAAAATATCTGTTTTATTAAGTTTATCAGATAATTACAAATGTCATGACAACTGATTGTATAAAATATTCGAAAAACAGAGTAATGTTTTGTTTTAAGAATTCAATAGTATTTTAAACCAATAAACAATTGTTATAATTAAATTTCACATTTTTATCCTGTATAAAACGTATGAAAACAGAAAAAAACAATCAATTAATCTGCATTATGATTTAGTTTTTATATTTTTGAACTCAAATATGGAAGATTTAACACCTGAAGAAATACAATTATTTATTGAAGCAATTTCGGCTCATTCGAATTATGATTTCAGCGAATATTCAATAAAATCATTTACGAGACGTGTTCAAAAATTATTAGTTGATTACAGAACGGATATAACCGGATTAATAAAAAGGGTTTCAGAAAACAGCAATTTCCTTGAAAAAGCTGTAATAAATATTACCGTAAATACAACTGAAATTTTCAGAGACCCAAAAATATGGGAATATATTAATACAACAATATTACCGAGATATAAAAATGAATCGAGAATTAATATATGGCATGCCGGAGCATCTACGGGACAAGAAATATATACCATGCTGATTCTTTTAAAACAGCACGGATTATTTGACAAAGCAAGAGTTTATGCTTCTGATATAAATTCGGAAGTTTTAGAAATTTCAAAATCCGGAAAATATAAATATCGAGAAATTGACGAATACATTAATAATTTTAAAGAAACTTATAAGAATTCGGGTAAATCATACAACATTAATGATTATTTTAAGATTTCAAGAAACAGAAACACAGTAAAAACGAAATCGTTTCTTTTGGATAAAACACAATACAAAGTTCATGATTTAACAAAAATCACCAATCCTTTTGCCGTAAAATACAATATTATTTTTTGCAGAAACGTGTTAATTTATTTTAATCACGAACTTCAGAACAGGATTATTAAATTATTCGAGAATTCATTATTTACCGGAGGTACTCTTATAATCGGAAAACATGAAGGTATTTTAGGAGATATTGCCGAAAAATTTGAAAAACAAGGAACTATATATATTAAAAAATAAAATTTTAATCTTTTAACCCTAATTTTATTTGTTTGAATTTGGAAAATAAAAAATGTTAGACATTTTAAAAGTTAATACAAAAAAAGCAGCACAAATTTTAAAGCAAAGTAAACACACTACTGCTTTTACCGGAGCAGGAATATCTGTTGAAAGCGGAATACCTCCTTTCAGAGGAAAAACCGGTTTATGGTCTAAATATGACCCTAAAATATTAGAACTGAACTACTTTCACCAGCACCCGGAAGATTCTTGGGAAATAATAAAAGAGATTTTTTACGACTTCTTCGGAAAAGCACAACCAAACAAAGCTCATAAAGTTCTTGCAAAAATGGAAAAGTACAATTTACTGCAAGCTGTTATTACTCAGAATATTGACAATTTACATCAAGCAGCAGGCAGCAAAACTGTTTATGAATTTCACGGAACTTCCGCTAAAATGGTTTGTACAAACTGCAAACGAAAGTTTGATTCAAAAAAAGTAAATTTAGAAAATATTCCGCCTAAATGTATTGCCTGCGGCGGATTGCTGAAACCCGATTTTATTTTTTTAGGAGAAGGAATTCCTGTTGAAGCATATCAAAAATCGCTTGAAGAAGCCGAAAATGCCGAAGTGTTTTTTTTGATAGGAACTACGGGACTTGTTGAGCCGGCTGCATCAATTCCGTACAAAGCAAAATACAACGGTGCCGTAATTATTGAAATAAATCCGGAACGTACCGTTTTTACGGAAAAAATAACAGATATTTTTCTTCAGGGAAAAGCCGGAGAAGTAATGAAACAACTCGGAGAATATATTTTTGAGGAAGATTAATAAATGCAATGCCGAAACATCCTATACTAAAATTAATTGAAGAGGGCGAACATCTGCAATTAGATTTTAAGTTTGCCGTAAACGATTCGCAAAAAATTGCACGTTCTCTTTCGGCTTTTGCAAATACCGAAGGCGGCAGACTTTTAATAGGCGTTAAAGATAACGGAAAAATTGCCGGAATTCGCAGTTCCGAAGAATTTTATATGCTGCAGGCAGCATCGGAACTATACACGAAACCCGAAGTGCCTTTCAGGATAAAGTCGCATATAATTGACAAAAAGGAAGTATTGGAAGTAATAATTGATAAAAGCAAAAACCGACCGCATACCGCACCCGACGAAAAAGGAAATATGAAAGCTTTTGTAAGGGTAAACGATGAAAATTTACTCGCTAACGGTATTTTACTGAAAGTTTGGAAAGCCGAAAAAAAATCTGCGGGAGTTAAAATCCGATTTTCCGAGCCGGAAAAACTTTTACTGACATTTTTAGAGCAAAATCCTTACATAACTTTTTCAAAATTCAGAAAACTTGCAGGAATTTCCTTTTACAAAGCCGAAAAAATTTTAATAAATTTTATTTTGCTGAATATTATTGAAATTGATATTACAAAAAAATTAATCAGTTACAGAATAAAATCAAAATAAAATTTCATAAAAGACTCGAAAAAAACTGTTTTATAAAATGGTTCCGTAATGATATAATTTAATATTCTAAATTATTGAAATGAAATTTTAATTGTATGCATACAGCTTGCGAAAGAAAAAAAAAAACAGATTGCAAAATCCGACAATATGTTTTACAATATACAACGCTTAAACTTACATATGCAAATTAAATTATCCAATTCATCCGATGACTTGCGGATATTATTGCAAATTTTTTATTTTTACAAAATCAAGCATTAAATCGATATCATTTTCGGTAATATTATATTTCTCAAGCACTTTTTTATCTTCCGACATTGCTTCTTCAAAGGTTTTAATATCCGATAATCTAATACTTTTCAAATAAATATCGGCAGCTTTTAGTTTCTCGTTTTTAACAAATAATAAATGTCCGAAATTTATGTAATCGTAAGCCGTAGGTTTGTCGTTTATTAATTTTTTGTAATATTCTTCTGCCGTATCAAATTTTTCCAATATAAAAGAACACCAAGCCAATGGTCGCATAACACTTTTATTATCGGGGTCGTAGTATTCAACTTTAAAATATTTTTTAAGTGCATTTTCGTAGTCTTCCGAAGCCAAATAACAATGACCGATATTTGCCTGAATATGTAAATTTTCTTCATCTTCGGGTTCGGCTTGCAAATAATATTTTAATGCTTCTTCAAAATTTTGCAGTTTTCTGTAACAAAAAGCTATTTTCTTTATGAGCCAAAGCGACGGTTTTTTTATTATTTCCGCTTTTTTGTAATTTTCAAGTGCTTTTTCATAATTTTTTAATTTTTGATAACAAAAACCTGTTTTTTCAAATCTTTTAGCTTCTTTATTTCCCTTAAAAGATAAATTTTCATAAATTTTTGCCGCATCCGAGAAAAATTCTTTTTTAAAATACATTCCGGCAATTTTTTCAAGAACCGCTTCATCGTTTATCAAAATTTTAAACAATTTCGTGTTATGAATATCCAAATCTGTTTCAAAAATATCTTCAATATCTTCTTTTAAAGGATGCAGTTTAAAAAAACGGTACAGGTCTTGAATGTAACGAGTAAAAATTTGTTTATCTTCCGAATCTTTATTCAACAATTTATCTTCATTTTTTATTTCTTCAACTTGCTTATTTTCTTGTTTAAATAATTCGATAATCATATTTCGCTGTGCGGCAGGCATCATTCCTATATTCAAGCAAAAAGAATATTTATCGGAATTACACATAAAAGGCGAACGTTCGAGACCTTGAATAAATGTTTCCGAATCAAAATCTTCGTCGAAATCGGAAAATATTTTTTTAACTTCCGAATTTTCAGCATAAAAAGGCATAAACCAATTTGCCGCCTGCCTGTAAAAAGGAAAATTTTTAAATCCGGCAAAAGCACTCATAAAAACATCGGAGCCTTCCATTTGAAGTTTTGAGAAATCTGCCATTTTATCTAATAAATCCGGAGCATCGTCAAATATCTCTTCCCAATCGGGATTTGAATCTTCTATTAAACCATCGGATAAAATATCATCCAAGTTTAATTTATCTTCAATTTTAGGGCGAAATTTCTGCATTTCGGGGATTATTTCATCTTGCATTCTTTTAGATATCTTCTCAGTTTCCTTTGAACGAACTGTCTGATAAATAATATGTTCCGTATTTTTTGAAATATCAGCATCATTGCTTATTAATTCCAAACGTGCAGTTAAATCATCATATAAATCTATTCGTTTATCATAATAGTAAAATGCTAAAACAATTCCGACTAAAGCACGATTCCATACTTTTGGTTTATCAGCATCATAAAAATCAAATAAGGCATAAAATTTTCTCTTATCGAAACGGCGCAACAAACTTATTGTTAATGCACTTACAATAATACTTGATTCATACACGTATAATTTTGCGGATGCAGTATATTTTTTTAAAGTCAAATAATCTTCTTCCGATAAAAAATCCGTAAGCCAAATAAGAAAAAACAACTGATATAATTTTGTTTTTCTGCCTTCATTTTCAGAAGATAAATTATTTTTAATGAGTTCTGAAATTTCAGAAGTAATAGTTATATTTTGATTAATAATCTGATTATTCAAGATTCGTTTTTGATTAATCAATTTATTATGTACTGCAAATTTTACAAGGTAATCGGATTTAACAGTATCAACAATTTCCAGTAATTCTTGCTGAATACCCTTATAAATTTTCATTCTTTCCGGATCGTTAACATCTTTCATACTGTATTCTAAAAGAAACCGATATGTTTCTTTTTGAGTATTAAATTTTCGGCTCAATTCGACTTGATTAATTGTTTCTAATACATCATCAATCAGTAAAAAAGCATCTGCAATTTTATTTTCGGTAATCAGAGAACAAATTTTATTATGTTGCTTGTTTATATTTATATCATTCATTGAATTCTTTTTTAAAGGTTTGTGCAAAAACAATACAAAATTAAATTAATGACAATTCGGCAGTAAAAATATTATTGATTTTTCATAAAATTGTTTATTTTTGAATATTCCTAAGAAAAATTATATGATAAAGAAAGATTCTTTCAATACTGTAATAAACTTTTTCAAAAAAGATATTGATTTTACATCTGACATTGAAGAGTTCAGAACCCAATCTTTAATTCGATTTATTTTAATCGGAATTATTTTACTTATACTTTTTATGATCAAAACAATTGCTGTAGGAACTTATTCTTCTCTTTATGTGCAATTTGTATTTTTATTTATTTTGTTTGCAAGTTTATTTCTTTTTAAACTGAGAAAACATCGCTTTGTCGGTAATACATTATCTTTATTAATAATTATTATGGAAATTGCTTCGGTTTTTTTCAATTTCTCCGGAGACATTCCGATGAATTTTATGATAGATGAATTTTATTTGTTTTTAGCTTTTCTTGTTTTCACTCCTATGTTTGCATCTAAATGGGTCGTTATTACCAATACGTTATTAGTAATAATCACTTCCGTAAGTGCATTTATATTAAAAAAAGATTTATTTCCTCCGGAAATAGTTCATACAGCAGCAATAGGAACAGGCGTTTATGTTTTAGCTGTGATTATAGTGTTTATTTTCAGCTACTTATACACCGAAATATTATATAAAGCAATAAATGAAGTCAATAAAAAATTTATCAGTGAAGGAGAAAAAAACAAAGAGTTACTTCAAAATGCTCAAATGATTCGTCTGCAGAATGAACAGATTAATTTGGCAAAAGAAAAAGCAGAAGAAAGTAACAGATTAAAATCGTCATTTTTATCAAATATGTCTCACGAAATAATAACACCTATGAATGCGGTTCTCGGATTTACGGAAATTTTAAAATCTACAGAATTAAATTCCAAGCAAAAAGAATATATTAAGATTATTGAAACCAGCGGAAAACACTTATTAAATTTAATTAATGATATTATTGATATTTCAAAATTAGAATCAAATCAAATCAGAATAAATGAGACAAAATGCAGTATAAATTATTTACTTGACGAATTAAAAGATTTTTTTACTTTAGATTTAATAAGAAAGAACAAAGAAAATGTAAAAATCATTATGAACAAAGGATTTAATGAAGCCCAAGACAGGATTTATACAGATAACTTACGATTAAGACAAATCTTAATAAATTTAATCAGCAATGCCGTCAAGTTTACCGATAAAGGAAAGATTGAGATATCCTATACTCTAAATCAAAATTCTATGCTTTTATTTTCGGTTAAAGATACCGGTATCGGAATACATGAAAATGACCTCAATATGATATTTGAGCGTTTCAGACAATCGGATGAAACAACAGAAAATAAATACGGGGGAACCGGTTTAGGATTAGCAATTGCAAAAGCCTGTGCCAATCTTCTGAACGGAGATATTTGGGCAGAATCCCGAAAGAATCAAGGTTCTGTTTTTCATTTTACAATTCCTTATAAACCGATAGTATAAAAATTTATTACTTCCCAAAAAATTTATTTTTTTTAAAAAAAATTATAACTTTACGCTAATAATAAATTTAATAACACTGACAAATGGGAAAATTCGAAATTAAAAAAAGAAAAAACGGCGAATTTCAATTCAATTTGAAAGCCGGCAACGGACAAATTATTCTTACCGGCGAAGGATATACAACTAAAGCCGCCTGTAACAACGGTATTGAATCGGTAAAAAAGAATTCACAGGATGACAAACGTTTTAGCAGACTCGAAGCAAAAAACGGAAAACCTTATTTTAATTTAACTGCAACAAACGGACAAATAATCGGCAGCAGTGAAATGTATGAAAGTACATCTTCAAGAGAGAACGGTATTGAATCGGTAAAAAAGAATGCTCTTGATTCTGAAATTAAAGATTTAACTTAATTTTTTGATACTTAAAAAATAAGAAAAGGACTGATAATATTTTTCAGTCCTTTTTTATATATCATTATTAGCCCCCAAAAAGAGAAAACCCTCACTAATCATTTGATTAACAAGGGTTTTTATTTTTTGTTAGCGGTCCGGACGAGACTTGAACTCGCGACCCCATGCGTGACAGGCATGTATTCTAACCAAACTGAACTACCGGACCTTTTTGCTTAAAGCGAGTGCAAATATATATTGTTTTTTTTTACTGCAAAAAATTATTATCTTTTTTTTCAAAAAAACTAAAATTAACATTACCGTATTTTCTTGACTCTTTAAAATTAGAATGCCGGGCAAAATTATATGTTTTCGGATGCTCTAAAATAACTAAACCCGTATCTTTTAATGTACTGTTATTAAAAATAATATCGGGAATTGTTTCTAACTTTTTTTCGGAATAAGGAGGGTCTGCAAAAATAAAGTCAAAATTCAGATTTTGATTTATGCAAAACTTAAAAACATCAGTACATACAACCGTCAATTGTCCCGGAAATAATTCGTCTGCCTGTTTCTTAATATGAGATATATAGTGCTTACTAATCTCAACAGAAGTAACATTTCTGCAACCTTCAGAAAGAAATTCAAATGAAATACTTCCTGTTCCGGCAAATAAATCCAAAACTTCAGCATTTAATAAATCGTAATTATTTTGTAAAATATTAAATAAAGCTTCTTTTGCAAAATCTGTTGTCGGTCGAGCATTAAACCTTTCGGGCGGAATAATTTTTTTACCCCTGTACTTTCCTCTAATAATCCTCATTATGAAGATTCAGCAAATTATAAAACAGATATTCATCCACATCTTTGAAATTAAAAACAATTCCGGTATTTAATTTTATAAAATTAATTTTAGGCAAATATTGATGAATAAAATAGTAAAATTCAGTATCTTTTTCTACGAAACCGGAAATATTAATATATGATTTATTCAATTTTATATCATATTGATTGATGGTATTAAGTACATAATAAATAAAATCATTTTCATTATCAAAATGATAAGTATTAACGACCTGAAGTTTATCATTTTGATAAATTCCGATATCAAATGACGTTAAATTAACATTTATTTGAATAAAAGGCAATTTAAACTTAAGATTTTCAGCTCTTGTTATAATATCGTTAATAAAAACATTATTTTGATGAACAAATATTATCTCGGGAAACTTATTTACCATTAAGGTTGTAATATCCGAAGGTATTGAAAATATATTGTAAGAATCTGCTTTTTTTATATAATTAAAATGCAATTCTTCATATTCGTCCAAAATATGATTGAATGTAAAATATTTCTTTATTTGTTTGCGATCAAAGAATTCTTTGGGAACCAATGTAGATTTACTTTCAACTACCGCAAAAAATACGGATTTGTAATGTTTACTTAAAAACAAATCTTCTCTAAGCATTGATTCGGCTTTATCCACAATGGATTTATCTGCTAATTTTTTATCAAAATTATGATGATTTACGGCTGCATATCTATTTTGTGACGGGTCAATTATTACGTACGAATACCCTACATTGCTTAATTGTAAAGATAATATATAAGAAGCTGTTTTACTTTTAGAAAACCCTTCATTAAATACAAAGAAATTTTTCATTTTAATGTATTAATTTTAAATAGTTAAAACTGCCTAATATTTCTAAGCACTACAAATATATAAATAATTTATAAAAATATAAATAAATCAGCAATTCTTTATATGAATAACATAAAACATACCGGAACAAAAAAACCTGCAAGTGATTTTAAGTTATCTGCTTACAGGTTTGTATTATTTTAACTAAAATAGATAAACAAAATTATTTTTTCAAATCATATTCTTTATCCCAGTTCCCTTCATTATTATTATTTTCGGTTAAAGAACCGATTTTCAATCCGGGATATCTGTCATTTTTAATTGCATCATCATTTAAATTCAAAATTAATTCTCTGTTAAGCCCTTTCAGTAATATATCATTAGGAACTTTCGCCTCAAAAACATTAATACTCATACCTCCGGTATTAACAGTTGCAGTATCCATTTCAAATTTATATCCGTCGGTATACGGTACAATTCCGAATTTTTTAAAATCATAATTTTTATACAAGGTATCTGCAATGGCAACTTTAATAGTGTCTCTGACAAATCCTTTAATCCCTAATCTGATACATTCACGTTCTGCTTTTTTTAAATTATTACCTTGTTGCAAATAAATAGTATCCGGAACACTCCCCTCTCTTCGGATAACAGTTAAAGAATCATGTTCAATGAAATTTTTTAAAGAGTCAAGATATTTAGTGTATTTTCCGTTTTCATTTTTAAATGCTATTTGTGCAGTTCTGACTCGTTTTAACGCATTAACAGTTGCCTGATATCTTTGTTTCTTCACAGTATTAAAACGAATCGGAGTCATAATACTTTCATAAAGAACATATCCTGCATAAAAAGCCAATGCAATAAAAATAACACTTAACAAATATTTTACAGTTTTATTATTTGCTGAAGCTAAAAAACTTCCGGCAATCAAAAGTATAATCAAAACCACTCCTATACCAACGCCTAAAACAATCAGAGGAATTTCAATTCCGTCGGTAACTGCATATAATATTATTTCAATAATAATAAAATATACAATGTAAGAACCGTATTTTATCAATTTATTTTTTGACAAATTGTCATTAAACGTAATAAAAGCAACACCTGCTGTTGCGACAATCAAAATTATTATAAATAAAGTCATTATTCAAAATTTATTTGTTCGCTTGCAAATTTAAAAAAAATATCTTTTGTAATAATTTTTTTTACTAATATTTTTAAAAATAAACATCATCTTCCGAAATTTAAAAAATTAAAACTAATTTCACGTTTTGAATTATAATGTTGTATGCTTAACGATTTTCTATATAAAGAAATTGTAAATAAACTTGACTTTCAACCACTTAGAGGACAAGTTTTGCTTATTCAAAAACTCGCAGATTTTGTTTATGCAGGGAGTAATCCTGCCGAAATATTTTTGCTGAAAGGTTATGCCGGAACAGGAAAAACAAGTATAATCGCAGCAACGGTAAAAGCATTACAAAAAAATAAAATACGAACTGTTTTAATGGCACCTACAGGAAGAGCTGCTAAAGTTTTAAGTAATTATGCTAAAAAAGAAGCATTTACAATTCATAAAAAAATTTACCGACAGCAATCATCCTCAAACGGTTTCGGAAAATTTATATTAGATACCAACCTTCATAAAAATACAATCTTTATTGTTGACGAAGCATCAATGATTGCCAATCAATCATATGAAAATGCAGGGTTCGGTTCCGGAAGACTTTTAGACGATTTAACAGAATACGTTTATTCCGGTTTGGCTTGTAAACTGATTCTAATCGGCGATACGGCACAATTACCTCCCGTAAAATTAGACATCAGCCCGGCATTAGATAAAACAATATTAGAAAACTATAATTATAATGTCATTTGCTATGAGTTAAAAGAAGTTGTTCGCCAAGAAAAAGCGTCAGGCATCCTATATAATGCAACAAAATTGAGAAAGATTATAGAAGAAAGTTTACAATACGGAAACAAAATTGATTTTAAAGGTTTTCCTAAAATAAAACTTTCTGATTTTAATGATATTGAAAAGTTAAGCGGAACAGATTTAATTGAATCAATTTCGGATGCCTATAATAAATATACCGAACAAGAAACTGTAATCATCTGTCGTTCAAACAAAAGAGCCAACAAATACGATCAGGGAATAAGAGCAAGCGTGCATTACAAGGAAGATGAAATCAGTACCGGTGATTTAATTATGATAGTTAAAAATAATTATTTTTGGGCAGAAGATTACGATGAAATTGATTTTATTGCAAACGGTGATACAGCTGAAATAATAAATATTTCAAATTATACCGAACGCTACGGATACAGATTTGCAGATGCTGTGTTAAAATTTTATGACTATAATAATGTTGAAATTACAGCAAAAATTTTATTAGACACATTGTCTTCCGATACGGCTTCCCTAAGCTATGAACAAAATAAAGATTTATACAAAAAAATTGAAGAAGATTATTTAAACATTAAAAATAAACGCAATCGTTTTAAGAAGATTAAAGAAGATCCCTATTTTAATGCACTGCAAATAAAATTTGCTTATGCAGTTACATGCCACAAAGCACAGGGCGGACAGTGGAAAAAAGTTTTTATTGACCAAGGATGGATTACCGAAGAGATGATAAATAAAGAATTCCTTCGATGGCTGTACACTGCATTTACCAGAGCAGAAAATGAATTAAGTTTGATAAATTTTAAAAAAGATTTTTTTTATAAAGATGAAATCTTTGAATAATAGTTTTTCCGATTAAATAATGTCTTTAAAAAAACCTGACATAAACATACGTGATATTACAGACAAAACTGCCGAAAAATTTTTCCGCAAAAAAACCAAACATTATTACACAGAATTAAAAACATTTAACGGTAAGCCTGAAGATGCTGTAAAAAAAATAAAATTCAGAATACTTTCTTTTGCAGCTCTATACGGAACACTCGGCGTTTTATTCCTTTATATCCCGCAATATATTTTGCCTGAATATTTTACAACTTCCGAATACACCCTTCCCCTGATTAATTATACAATTGAATTTTCCGTTTTTGGTCTTATTTACGGTTTTATTCTCATCTTTATTGAAATCTTTTTTCTGATGAAAGGCGACTTAAAATCTACAAGTCAAATTGCTGCAATATACGATTTTAATCCCGACAGTAAAGAAACAGAAACTAAAGAGCTCGTTAAAATTGCCCTGAATAAAGACAAAAAAAGATACAGTGAAGTCGGCATTAATCCCTATCAAAATTTCTCAAAACCGGGTTTATTTTTTATACGAATTATGTTTTTGGCAAAAGCATTCCTCTCAAATTTTATCTTCAAAATAATTATTAAACGTGTAATCGGAAGGCTTGCAATAAGAGAAATCGTTGATTTAGCAGGAATTCCCGTCTATGCTTTTTGGAATGCCTATGCCTCTTCACAAATTATCAGAAAAACAGATATGCGAATGAAAGCATCACAAATGATATTGAAAACTGCAAAACATTTTAAAAACAAATATTCCGTTAATCCGGAATTTAAAACTCTTCTTTATGATACATTTGAATACATCGCCGTAACCAAAAAAAGTTTTTATCCTTCCGATTTAATCTTTGCAAAACATTTTTTTATTACTTTTAATATTACAATAAAAAACGAACATAAATTATCCGAAAACTACTTTGAGCAAGTAAAAATGTTACCCGCTGATATTAAACTCGGAATAGGGCAAATACTTGTTCTCGGTTTTTTGCTTGACGGAAAAATCGGAACCTTTGAAATAAAAATCATTAAAAAACTTAAAGAAAATAATATCATTCCGTACTCTGTAGAAGAAATTAAAACATGGACAAAGAATTATAAATTAGGACACGGATTTGAAGAAATGTTCATATAATAATCTGTACTTTTAATAACGTGAGTTCGATATAAAATTTATCTTTCTTAAATATTTTTCACTACCGATATGTTTTACTACTTTTACGGTATCTTTTTATAATATAAAATTACAAATGAAGGCAAAACTACTATTTTTAATTTTAATACTGACTTTTACACTTTCTGATATTTATTCGCAAATACTTGATAAAGACGCAATTGATAATATAATTGAAGAAATAGCAGAATCAAGCGATGAAGAACTTGATTACACACAACTTTACGAAGACCTTTATTATTATGCCCAAAATCCCTTGAATTTAAACACGGCAACACGTGAAGATTTAGAAAAAATTCAATTCCTTTCCGATTTTAACATCGAAGATATTCTTGAATATCGAAGAACATACGGCGAAATGAAAAGTATATACGAATTACAATTACTTGAAAGTTTTTCCGATGAAGACATCAGACACCTTTTGCCCTTTGTTACAGTGGCTCCGAAACAAGAAAAAACAGTTCCGAATCTTAAAAATGTTATAAAATACGGAAGAAGTAATCTCTTTCTGCGTACTCAATTTCTGCTTCAACAACAAAAAGGATATACCGATGAAGTTAGTATTGACAAACGCTATCAGGGAAACAGGTTTAAATACTACACCAGGTATCAATTCAATTTCAAACAAAAAATAAAATTCGGATTTACCGCCGAAAAAGATCCCGGAGAAGCATTTTTCGGAAATTATGAAAAACAAGGTTTCGACTTTTATTCGGCACACCTCGAAGCAAAAAATATCGGGCTTTTTAAAACCATAACACTCGGCGATTATCAAGTACGATTAGGACAAGGACTTATTGCCTGGACAGGAATTTCGCAAGGAAAATCTTCTTACGTAATGTCAATAAGAAAAAAATACGACGGTTTGCGAAAATATTCCTCAACTGACGAAAATAAATTTATGCGAGGAGCCGGAGCTACAATTCAACTTGGTGATATAAATGTTACCGGATTTATTTCTTATAAATTTATTGACGGAAACATTGACCTGACAGACACAATTACCAATGAAATTCAGAATGTTACTTCATTCCAAATTACCGGTATGCACAGAAACATCAGTGAATTGCAAGATAAACATTCGGTATCGGAATTTATTTACGGCGGAAATGCAACTTGGCGACATAAAACTTTCAGGTTAGGGGCATCATATATTCAATATTTTTTCGGTTCTGAACTTAATAAAAATCTTAAGCCCTATAATCAATTCGATTTTCAGGGAAACAAAGGCATGAATGCAAGCATCGACTATCAGGCATCTTATAAAAATTTCTATTTTTTCGGTGAAGAAGCAATCAGTCACACAGGAGGTTACGCACTTTTAAATTCTGTGCAAATGAAACTTGCTCCGCAATTTTCACTCGCAATATTGCAGCGATATTACACAAAAGACTATCAAGCATATTATGCCGGAGCTTTCGGCGAACAATCGAAAACAACAAACGAAAAAGGTATGTATTTCGGTGCGGAAATGCATCCGGTTCGTAAATTATCCGTTTCTGCTTATTTCGACACATACAGTTTTCCCTGGATGAAATTCCGAACTTATGCACCTTCCGACGGTGTCGATTTTTTCACGCAAGTTGATTATTCAATAAGTCGTTATGTAAATATTTATGCCCGTTACAAACAAGAAAGCAAATATCAAAATTCAAGTTACGATTACACAGGTGTTGTTCCGATTATTCCTACGGAAAAAAAACAACTGCGAATTCATATAAATTATCAACTTTCCCGAAATTTAATTTTAAAAAACAGATTTGAATTTGCTCAATATATGACGTCCGAAACCGGTGCAGAAAACGGTTGGATGATCTTTCAGGATATAAATTACAGATTTAAAACATTTCCGCTTAATTTCAGTGCCAGAATAGCTTTTTTTGATGCACCCTACAATGCACGAATTTATGCCTATGAAAACGACATTCTTTACGGATATTCAATTCCCGCATACAGCGGACAAGGCATCAGAACCTACCTGACTTTAAAATATACCGTAATCAAAAATTTCATTGACATATGGTTACGCTATGCAAACTTTTCTTATGCAGACCGTAACGTAATCGGTTCCGGTTATGACGAAATTCAAGGCAGCAATAAATCGGAAGTTAAATTTCAGGTAAGAATAAAATTTTAAGCAAAAAAATCAAATAAGGATTGAATAATTATTCTTTATTTTTTTCAGGATATTCTGAAATATATTTTGAAAGTCTTCTTTTTTATACGGTTTTGTAATCACGGCATCAAAACCTGCCGTTGCAATCTCTTCGAGTTTTTCCCTTGTAGCATAAGCAGTTTCCGCCATCACTTTTATTTTCGGATTTTTCTTTCTGATTTTCTTCATCAAATCAATACCGTCCATATGAGGCATCAAAATATCCGTAATTAAAATATCTATTTTATTTTTATCGCATTGCTTTACGGCATCCTCTCCGTTTTTTGCAGAAAATAAATTTATGTCATAAGATTCTAAAAATTCTTTTATTAATAAAAAAGAAAAAAAATCATCTTCGGCAATAAGCACATTGATTTTTGACATAATTGATATTTTTAATACCGTAAACTTATTTAATAATATTAAACAGTAAAAAACAAAAAATGCCCATTTTATAAAATGGGCATTTTTATCAAATAAAAAAATACTGCTGAAAATCAGCATTATTTATTATGTTTACGATAATACGAATGAGTTACGCCGATATGTTTTTTAAATGCTCTGACAAAGGTTTTCCCTGTATTAAACCCGGCTTCAATGCCCACGGCATCCGTAGAAAGTTTGTCAAAATCAGGATTATTAAAAAGTTCTGTTGCTTCTTTTATTCGATATTCATTAACAAAATCAGAAAAACTTTTTTTATAAACAGTATTAAAAATCCCTGAAAGATAACTTGTATTTGAATCAAGTTTCTCGGCAAGTTTTTTTAGAGTTATATCTTCTTTGTATATTTTATTTCCGTCAAATTCATTTTCGATTTTTGTTAATAGTTCTTCTTTCTTCTCGTCATTGTAAACGGGTTCGCGTTTATCAACGGCAGAACGTATCAATTTTTCCTTAACTGCTTTTAATTCTTGTTCCTTTTCTGAAAGTTCATTATTCTTTTTTACCAAAAACTCATAAGCATTATTTTTTTTGCGAAGCTGAATAAATATTATCAAAATAAATATTAATGCGAAAATTAATGCAAATAAATAAAAGTTTCTTATTTTCTTTCCTTCTGCAATTTTTATTTCCTGCAGAGTATTTTTATACTGTAATTTTTGATTTTCTTTTTCTTTTTCTGCTGTTTGATATTTTATTTCAAGATTATAAATATCTTTTTTTACTTTTTCGTTTTCAAAACTGTCTTTCAGTACTTGATATTTTTTTAAATAACAAACAGAAGAATCTAATTGCCCTATTTTCTCATAAGCTTTATATTTACTTTCGAATATGTCAATCAAACTGTTAAGATTATTTTGAGCTTCCGCAATTTTTAAAGCTTTGTCTGCGTAAATAATTCCTTGCTTAAATTTTCCTTGTTTGATTAAAAATGTACCATAAGTTGTGTATGCCAACAATTTCATACTTTCATCATTATATTCTTCTGCGGTTTTAAGCGATTTTTTCAGAAATTCTTCTGCTTTTTTTGTATTCCCCGTCATACCATACGATTCCGAAAGAGTAACAAAAGCTAATACTTTTTTATTTTCAATATGCAAACTGTCAAGAAAATTAATTAATTCTAAATTTATATCAATGGATTTTTCATAGTCTTTTTTCTTGCCGTACATAGAGGCAAGGTTATTTAATGCTTTCACCAGAATATAATTATTTTGATTTTCTTTAGCCGTATTTTTTGCTAAAGCAAAATATTCTGCCGCTTTATCATATTCTCCCAAATATCCGAAAGAATTGCCGATATTTAAGTAATTTATTTCTTTTCGATTCTTCTCTTTTGTTTTGTCTGTCAGTTCAATTGCTTTAAGATTACATTCAATCGCTTCTCTGAACATTCCTCGATCGTTTAGTATATTTGATTTATTCGTATATAGTTTTGCTAAATTTGACATACTTAAAGAATCATTTTTATTCTCTAATATCATCATTGCACTGTCGGCATATAACAATGCTTTCGGATAATTTAGTTCTTGAATATAAAGAATATTCATATTAATGTAATAAGCTGAACGATATTTATCATAATCTTTATTCAGCATTTTAAAATATTTATAAGATAATTTAAAATATTTTTCCGCATTTTTCGTATCACTTTTCATTATACTCACAATACCTTTTAGTCTGTATGAATCTCCGATATTTTCATAATACTTTTTCTTTTCGGAACAAGTGATTGTTTTATCTGCATAATAAAAAGAAGAATCCGGATTTTCAAAAATATAAGCATTCGCAATATCTTTTAATACAGAGCATTTAACGGAATCATTTGATGTTTCGAAAAATTTATGCTTTAAATCGTTAATTTTTTTATTTTGTGCATCAATACTACTGTTAAAAGCTAAAAACAGCATTGAAAGAAACAAAATACCGGATATGTTTTTCATATTTTAATTTTTTATCGTGTATAAAATTAAAAAAAAATAAAGAACTTGTAAAAATAATATTACAAACAATAATATTATTTGTAAATTACGCACTTATTACATTAAAACTTTTAATATGGAAAACAGCAAATTAAAATCATTTCTGAAAAAAATTGAACTTTTTCAAAATCTGAACGATGATGAATTACAAGAAATCATTTCAATAATAAACAAAAAAGACTTTGAAAAAGACGAAATTCTTTTTGAAGAACATTTTGAGCGTAAAAATATTTATATTATAAAATCAGGCGGGGTAGAACTTTTCAAGAAAAGTGCATTCGGTGCAATCACGCATATTACACAATTCCAAAAATTCGATTTTATCGGTGAGGGAGCAGTTGTTGATGACTCTCCGCATTCAACTTCTGCAAAGGTACTTTGCAAATCAGAAATTTACATTATTCCTGCCGATAATTTAAAATCCTTGTTAATAAAAAACGGAAGTTTATCAATAAAAATATTTACTGAAATTTCACATATTATTTCCCGAAGGATGAGCCATGCAGCTACACGAATGATTAGTATAGGAGCACAATATGTTTCGGGACGTTCGCGAAAAGAACACGATTTACTCGGTTACAGAAATGTTCCCGACGAATATTATTACGGAGTGCAAACTCTTCGTGCTCGTGAGAACTTTAATATATCCGGCATCAACATCAGTTTTTTCCCGGTTATTATAAAAGCATTTGCAATAGTAAAAAAAGCCGCCGCACTTGCAAATAATGACCTCAAATTACTTTCTGATGAACTAAAAGACGCTATTGTTTTTGCCTGTGACGAACTTCTGAAGGGTAAACATAAAAAACATTTTGTGGTTGATATGATACAAGGCGGTGCCGGAACTTCTACAAATATGAATGCCAACGAAGTAATTGCAAACTTAGCATTGGAATACATGGGAAAAGACCGCGGGCAATATGAAATTTGTCATCCTAACAACCATGTAAACCTTTCGCAATCAACAAATGACAGTTATCCTACGGCAGTAAAAATTGCCCTTAAAAACAGCAGTCTGACATTAGTTCGAGAATTAAAAAATCTTATTGAAGCATTAAAAGAAAAAAGTGAGGAGTTTAAACACATTTTAAAAATGGGAAGAACTCAATTGCAGGATGCCGTTCCTATGACCCTCGGACAAGAATTCAGTGCTTATGCAACAACTTTAGCTGACGAAGTTGAACGTATAAACTTGAATGCGGATTTAATGCTTACGGTTAATATGGGAGCTACGGCAATAGGAACCGGAATTAATTCCGATCCTCGATACAGCAAAATTGTGATAAAATATCTTCGCGAAATAAGCGGATTGGATATTACACTTGCCGAGAATCTTGTTGAAGCAACGCAAGATACGGGTTCTTTCGTAATGTTTTCTTCTGCACTTAAACGCTTGTCTATCAAACTTTCAAAAATTATGAACGACTTACGATTATTATCTTCGGGACCGCGTGCCGGACTGAATGAAATAAACCTTCCTGCTGTTCAGCCGGGTTCGTCAATTATGCCGGGAAAAGTAAATCCCGTTATACCGGAAGTCGTAAATCAAGTCGCATTTAAAGTTATAGGCAACGACCTAACCGTTACTATGGCTGCCGAAGCCGGACAATTAGAACTTAATGTAATGGAACCGGTTATTGTTCAAAGTCTTTTTGAATCTATTGAAATGCTGAAAAACGCAATGACTATTTTAAGACATAAAGCAATAAAAGGCATTACGGCAAATAAAAAACATCTTGAAGAAATGGTAAAAAACAGCATCGGAATTGTTACGGCTCTGAATCCGGTTATCGGATACGAAAACAGCAGTTCCATTGCAAAAGAAGCATTAGAAACAGGAAAAAGTGTTTATGACCTAACTTTGGAACGAGGTTTATTGACAGAAAAAGAGCTTAAAGAAATTTTATCACCGGAGCATATGATTAAACCTCACAAAATGAAATAGTTATTTATTGACAGTCATCGTATCACTATTTCAATTTAAGCGAAGCAGATTTAAACCTGACAGGTTGTTTGTTGTCAGATTGATACGATGACTTGCGGATTTAAGGTATTTATATACGACTTCAAACGAAAAACTTGAAATCTAATGCACCTATGAGCTTTTCAACAAGCCCTAATTAACTGTAAATCAGGGATTAAACATTTTAGATTTTTACATATACAAGTCTGACAGGGGGTTTTTAGACTGCTCTCATATTTATTTTATATTTTCAATAAATATTTGAGAATCATAATTACTGTCAAATTCCGGATTTTCAGCAATTACTCCTGTTTTATAATTAAAATATCCTTTAATAAACTTCGAATGCAAAATATAAACAAGCTCTCCCGACTCATTTTCAGAAGGTTTTTCCTCGTTCAAAATTTCTTCAACTTTTAAATAATGATTCTTTGATTTATTTATAAGTTCAAGATATTTACCGTAAATGTCTTTTGAAATGCAAATTACAATAACAAACTTGCCGAAAGGTTTCCGGACTAAATGATTATAATTCAAATCAATAATATCATTTTGCGTTTTTATGGTTGTTTTATCAAAACTGCAAAACTTAAATCCTGTGTCAATTATTTTACGAGCGACAGTATCTTCTGTTGTATAATGCAGGAAAATATAATCATTTTCACTTTTATCAAATATAAAACTTTGAATATCCGGCATTAAAAAATAATCCTTTTCAAAAGAATAAGAATCGAACTCTCCGATGTAGGATAAAAATTTCCCTATTAAAAAATCCAATTTCGTAAAATCACCTGTTGCCTTAAAATCTCCTTTTTCCGCTTTTACAGAATAATGATTAAAATTAGAAAGTTGCTTACTTTCAATCAGATTTTTCATATGACGGTAGGCATCATCTTTGAAATTTATGTGAACATCCCAAGAATAATCGGACATATTATTAATATTTACGGTAACCTTTGCTTTATGATTATCAATAACATGTTTTGAATACCACTTGTTAAATCTTTTAAAATTTTCCATAATGTTTTTTACAAGTTAAGTAAGAATTCAATCGTATCAATATTGTCGGCATAGTCAGAAAGTTTTGGTTTTTGGGTTTCTCCGAAATTTACCGAATTTTCAATAACTCCTTCTTTTGAAACGACACATTGTATCATTTCATTGTCGTTTTGCAGACGTTTTTTTACCGTATCAAGTTTTGAATAATTCTCGAAATAAACAACCGAAACCGGCGAAGCATAGCCTATGTCTTCTTTCATAAGCATAATGCCGTTATCTTTAAATTCAATTTTATTCATCATATAAATTGCCCTGTTATAATCGTAATTATTGGCATATTTGTTATGTTGAATTACATTTTTATGTTTTAACGAATTTCTGAAAATCATATCCGAATCGAAGCCGTCGGGCAAAAAAAGTTTCGATACGCTGCGACAACCTAAGCCGAAATACAAAAAAATATCATCGGCAAGCAATTGCAATTCCTCATCGTTTTCGTCTCCGGTTAAAACGGCAACAGAATTTCTGTTTTTACGAATAATATGCGGATATTTCCCGAAATAATATTCAAAATAACGTGCCGAATTATTGCTTCCGGTGGCAATTACCGCATCAAAATTTTCTAATTTACCTTCGGTAAGCGTAATGAATTTTTCAAATTCGGGTTCAATTTCTTTCAAAATTTTGATTATTGCAAGCATCAATTTATCGTCTTTCGATGATAATTTTCCGACAAAAACATTCCCGCTTATAAGCACCGACAAAAAATCGTGAAAGCCCACCAAAGGAATATTTCCGGCAGTTATCACTCCTACCCTTTTCGCTTTTTTTTCGGTTTGAAAGCCGGTATATGCCGAGAGCCATTTTTCTAAATTTCCGGCATTCAGCGATTTGGAAATTTCTCCGAGTGCAAAATCAATATTTTCTGGTGTAAACCACGGATTATGATTGCCTTGTTTTAATTTTTCTTTATTTCCGGATATTATTTCTCCGAGTTTCGAAAATGCGTTTATGCGTTGTTGCAGGTTCATTTTTGTTTTTTTTAGTCGCAGGCTTTCCAAGTTTTAAAAACTTGAACAGTCTTATTTAAAATTTAACGATAAAATCCTCTTTCGACAATTCTTTTTTAAAAAAAACAAAACCGCCGAAAAACAAATCGACCGTTAAAGTTACTTTTTCGTTTTTCTTTATTTCATTCCACGCCTCCGTCATTCCTTCCGACCAATGAATATCGTCAAAATAAAAAATCGTATCGTTATGTGTTTTTTGCAAACATCGGTAAAAATAACTTAATGTTGCTTCTTTTTGATGATTGCCGTCAAAATAAACCAAATCAAGTTTTTCGATTTTTTTCAATAAATCGGGTAATTTTTCGTCAATATTTCCGATTATTTGCTCAATATTTCCGGCTTTAAGTTCTTTAAAATTTTCTGTTGCTTTTTTTGCCGTTTCCGGGCAACCTTCTATGGTATAAACTTTTGCACGGCTGTCGGGTTTTGCCAAATACAAAGTTCCTATGCCCAAAGAAGTTCCGAGTTCTAAAATCGTCTTCGGTTTATAATATTCGACGGTTCGGAAAAGCATTTCTCCGAATTTTTCGCTTACGGCGGAATATTTTGCAATATCTCGCACCTTCCGAATATTATTTTTCATTTTTTTGGAGCCGGCTCCGAAATCTTTTACCGAAATTTCCTCATCGCAATCGAGCAAATCGTATCGCAATTCGGCAATTTCATCATAAGCATAAAAATATTTGTTCCCGTAAAGAACTTCACGCACAAACCGATACAAAAAAGGCGAATGAATTCCGAAACCTTTTTTGTGCTTTGCAAAAAGTCTGTATTTCAAATATTTTAATACCGTTTTTATTTTCTTCACAATCAAACTTTCAACTTTCTGACTTTCCAAACTTTCAACTTTATGAACTTTCAACTTCACAGACTTTCAACTAACCATAATTTCCCAAAGTTTTTCCGCCGTTTTATCCCAACTGAAATCATTTTTTCTTACCCTTCCTTTTCCAATTAACGACTTTCTCAATTCTTCATTTTCAGAAATTTTTATCATTGCATTTTTTATTTCATCAACATCAAAAGGACTGACAAACAAAGCTGCATCTCCGGCAACTTCGGGCAAAGATGTTGTATTTGAGGTAATTACAGGCACATCGCAATTCATTGCTTCAATAAGCGGAATGCCGAAACCCTCAAAAAGCGGAACAAACGTCATTGCAAATGCCGATGCCAAAACCAAATGAAGTTTTTCGGGCTTTAACCTTCCGGTGAAAATAATGTCGTTCTTAAATTCCGATTGCGAATATGCTTTTTCAATATCGGAGGTCATAAACATTTTTGTCCCGACAATTACGAGTTTAAAATCTGATTTTGTTTCTTTTTTAAATTTCTCGAAAGCGTAAAAAAGCCGTGCAATATTTTTTCGCGGATGAAGCGTTCCTATAAAAATAAAATAGTCTTTACCTTCGGTAAATCTTTGTCTTACTTCTGTTTTAATTTCCTCATTTACAGGTAAATATACCTCATTACAACCATTATAAACAACCGAAATTTTATTATCCGAAACTTTAAATTGCTTCGAAATATCTTGTTTTGAATATTCGGAAACAGTAGCGATTTTATATGCTTTTTCGGCAAATTCAGGAAAGAAATAATTGTAATATTTTCGCGAAAAAAAAGGTAAGTCTTCCGGACGATGGACAAAATTTATATCGTGAATTACGGCAATTTGTTTCACTCCCGATTTTAAAGACAGATAACCGTCGGGCGAAAGAAACAAATCGGCATTTACCTTTTTCAGAAATCGTTTTACCGAAATTTCAAACCACAAAAACCATAAAAAAGGATGACGAGCAGGCGGATTTAAAACTACCGGAGTAACATTTTCGGAAAAAATAAATTTATCGGAATATTTTCTGTCAAACAAAAAGTAAAATTCGTGTTCCGGATGATTTTTCGTAATACGTTTCAAGGTTTCATAGGTAAACCAACCGATACCGTCAAGTTTATTTTCAATAAGTAAGCGTGTATTTACGACAATCCTCATAAATCAAAAAATATAAGGCAAAATTAACAACCGCAGGCAAATAATTACTACTTTTGCTTATAAATTTAAAAGATTTTATCCTTTTGAGAAAAAAGTTTATCATAAACTTGCTGTTTTTGGTTTCCCTTAACCTGCTGATTAAACCGTTTTGGATTTTCGGAATTGATATGCAAGTTCAAAATACGGTGGGTTCTTCCGAATACGGTTTTTATTTTGCTCTTTTTAATTTTTCCCTGCTTTTTAATATTTTTCTCGACCTCGGTATCACAAACTACAACAACCGAAACATTGCCCGGCACCACCAACTCGTAGGCAAGCATTTTTCTAATATTATAGGTCTGAAATTTTTACTCGGAGTTTTCTATTTTTTGATTATTCTTATCGGTGCATTTTTTATAGGTTACAACGAAAGGCAAATAAATTTTCTTTTAGTCCTTGCCGGAAACCAATTTTTGCTCTCGCTTATTATGTATATGCGTTCCAATATTTCGGGCTTGCAACTTTTTAAAATCGACAGTATTTTGTCGGTTCTCGACCGGCTTTTAATGATAATAATCGTAGGTTTTTTGTTGCTGAATTTCCGTAAAGAATTTAAAATTGAATGGCTTATATACTCACAATCAGCATCATACATTATAACTTCACTTACCGCATTTTTTATTGTAAAAGCAAAATCAATCGGACTGAAACTTAATTTCAACCTGCAATTTTTTCTGGTAATTTTAAGAAAAAGCTACCCTTATGCCCTGCTTGTTTTACTTATGACTTCTTACACGCGAATTGATTCCGTAATGATTGAACGCCTGCTTCCGGACGGTGATACGCAAACAGGAATTTATGCCCACGGATACAGAATTTTAGATGCAAGTTCGCAATATGCTTTACTCTTTGCAACTCTGTTGCTGCCGATGTTTGCAAAAATGCTTAAAAACAAAGAGAATATTTCAAATTTAGTAAAGATATCTTTTCTGCTGCTGGTTATTCCGGCTTTGGTTGTTGCCGTAAATTTTTCTTTTTTCAGAAATGATATTATTTATGTTTTATACAATGATCATATTAAAGAATCGGCAAAAGTTTTTGAAATATTAATACTCGGTTTTATCCCGATTTCTGTCAGTTATATTTTCGGAACTCTGCTTACGGCAAACGGAAATTTAAAAGAATTAAATATTATGGCGGGAACCGGTGTATTGCTTAATTTAATTTTAAATTTTATCTTAATTCCCGAACTTAAAGCATACGGTGCTGCTTTAGCAAGTCTTATAACACAAAGTTTAACAGCAATAATGCAAGTTCTTATAGCTCGCAAAATTTTCGGTTTTAAAATAAGATACAAATTATTCCTTGCAATAATCTTTTTCTCTGTTTGGATTTTATTAACTGCATATATTTCAGACACATATATGAACAACAGATTTATTGCTTTTGCAACAACATTAATAATCGGAACCTTAAGTGCTTTTGCTTTTAAATTGATTGATTTAAAAATGCTTTACCAAATTTTAAAATACGATAAATCAAAATAATGGAATACATCAAATACGAAATAAAAAACAAAATAGGATACGTTACATTAAACCGTCCCGAAAAACGCAATGCTTTAAACGCCGAGTTGGTTGAAGAACTGAAACATACATTTAGAAAGGCTGAAGAAGACATCACTGTAAAAGTAATAATATTAAAAGCAGAAGGCAAGGCATTTTGTGCCGGAGCCGATCTGGCATACCTTCAAAGTCTGCAAAAAAACAGTTTTGATGAGAACTTAGCAGATTCTAAAAATTTAGCAGAACTGTATAAATTGATTTACACTTTAAATAAAGTTGTTATTGCACAAGTTGAAGGACACGCAATAGCAGGCGGTGCCGGATTGGCAACCGTTTGCGATTTTGTTTTTTCTGTTCCCGAAGCAAAATACGGTTACACAGAAGTTGCCATAGGTTTTGTGCCGGCAATCGTAAGTTTTTTTCTTTTACGAAAAATCGGAGAAACTAAAACTAAAGAATTATTACTTACCGGAAATATTATTTCTGCTGAACAAGCCAAAGCTTTGAATATTTATAATTTCATTGAAAATGCTGATAAAATTAAAGATGCAACTTATCAGTTTGCTCAAAAATTAATAACAAATACATCCGGAGATTCGCTTACTTTAACAAAGAAATTAATTTCTGATATTCAAAACCTTGACTATATTAAAGGCTTAAATTTTGCAGCTGAAATAAATGCAATGTCACGAGATACCGAAGATTGCAAAAAAGGTATTGCCGGATTTTTAAATAAAGAAAAAATTAATTGGTAAGATTAAACCGGAAAGCAAAAAAACTGTCTAAATATAAAGTATATCGAAAATAAATTTATGAACGCTGCAGCAAGCGAAAATAAAATATCGGAACATATCTCAAACAAGAATTTTTCCGAAGCATTTAACTTAATCGTAAATCAATATAAAGAACGATTATATTGGCATATACGAAAAATCGTAATTATTCACGAAGATGCCGACGATGTTTTGCAGAATACATTTATAAAAGTGTGGCGTTATCTGGAAAATTTTAATCAAAATTCAAAAATTTACACTTGGCTTTTCAGAATAGCGACAAACGAAGCCATAACATTCATCAATAATAAAAAGAAAAAAGAAGAAGAGTCATTGGGAACTTATGAACACCGATTAAGCGATACATTGGAAAGTGATGAATATTTTGACGGAGATAATGCACAACTGATTTTACAAAAAGCAATACTTAAACTACCCGAGAAGCAACGTATTGTATTTAATATGAAGTATTTTGATGAAATAAAATACGGAGAAATGTCAAAAATCTTAGAAACATCAACAGGTGCATTAAAAGCATCATATCATCACGCCGTAAAAAAAATTGAAAAATTTGTTAAACAATATTAAACATTCTTAAATTTTATAAGTCAAAATAATAAATGACCGTGGAAAATCTGAATAACATAAATAACAATAATGCTTTTAAAGTTCCCGAAAATTACTTTGACAATTTTTCACAGGAAATAGAAACACGTATTTTCGAGGAAAATATCAAAAAACAATTCGGCAACAAAAATCCGTTTAAAGTTCCGGAAAACTATTTTAAAGATTTCAAGTCCGACATTTCCGCCAAACCAAAAAGTAACTTCGCAAAAATTATTAGAATAACAAAACCTTGGTTATCTGCTGCGGCAGGAATAATCATCATTTTCACATTATGGCAGTTCTTATTAACAGGCATAGAAAATAAAAATAATCAAACAGGAAATAATGACAGTCTTAAGTCAAAAAATAATATTGTTATTGCAAATTATCAACCCGAGATTAATACTGTTGATATCAAATATCTCGAACCGGAAATAAATGCCTATATTGATGAGACAGATGCCGATCAAATTTATGAAGATGTAAATGAAGATAATAATGAAACTAAAATAAATTCAGATGACGAAACTGTTTATCAATATTTTATTGATTATGCCGATGATAATGATTATACAGAATTACTTGCAGAACTCTAAAACCGAAATATTATGAAACACATATTATTTTTTTCATTAATACTGTTTCTGTTAACAGGACAAGTTTTTGCCCAACCCGGTATGAACCCTCAAAAAAGAAAAGAAATAAAAGAAATGCAATTAAAGTTTATTATAAACAAACTGCAACTAACTGAAAAAGAAAAGAAAGCATTTATTCCTGTTTACAAAACATTTACTGCAAAAAGAGAAAGTCTTTTCTTCGAGAAACATAAAGTAATGCGAAATTTTAAGCAAAACAGCTTAAATATGAGCAATGACGATTTATTAAATTTAGCCGATAAATGTGTAAATATAAATTCTCGATTAGCTCAATTAGACAAACAATACAACGAAGAATTTAAAAAAGTTCTTCCTCCGATAAAAATTATTCTTTTATATCAGGCAGAAAATGAGTTCAAAAGAAATTTGATAAGAAAAATGCACCACAAACAAGGCAGAAAAATGCCTCCCAAATAAATTTACATAAATCATTAATGACCTGAAATTCAAGTATATTTGGTGAAGTTTAAGAGTTAATTACCGAAATTTTTAAAGAAAAAACAAAAAAACATCATCTTTGAACTGAAAATATTTCATAATAACCCGTTATAATTTCTTGATTTTCAATTCAAATCTAATGCACTTTTATTTTTCTGTGAAATAAATCTTATATCGAATTCAGGTTAATAGTTAAAAACTCATTTTTCAATTTGCAAACAAAATAATATCTTTACGCCTTATTTTTAAGGTATGACGACATATCAGGAAATTCTTAAAGAATTAAACAATAAAATATACAAACCGATATACTTTCTTTTCGGAGAAGAATCCTATTTTATCGACAAAATTACAGATTATATTGCCGATAATGTCTTGAATGATGCCGAAAAAGCATTTAACCAAACAATTTTATACGGAAAAGACTCTAAAATTGAAGACATCATCAACAATGCCAAACGCTTTCCGATGATGGCTAATTATCAAGTATTAATAGTAAAAGAAGCCCAAAATTTAAGGGGAATTGAGAAATTAGCTTATTATGTTGAGCAACCTTTAAAATCTACTATCCTTGTTATAAACTATAAATATAAAAAACTTGATAAACGAACAAAACTATACAAAATACTAAATAAAAATGCCGTGTTATTTGAATCTAAGAAACTTTATGAAAATCAAATTCCGGCTTGGATAAATACCTATTTAAAAGAAAAAAAATATTCGGCAACTCCGATTTCAACACAACTTCTGACAGATTTTCTCGGAAATAATTTATCTAAAATAACAAATGAACTTGATAAATTAATGATTTCATTACCCGAAAAAACTATAATAAACCCGGAGCATATTGAAAAAAACATCGGAATAAGTAAGGATTTTAATGATTTTGAATTACAAAATGCCGTTCTTAATCGTAATATTTTAAAAGCAAATCGAATTATTCAACATTTCGGTCGCAACACCAAAGACAATCCGATTATTCGAACCATTAACACATTAGCATCATTTTTCATAAAAATACTAACCTATCATTTTACAAACGATAAAAGTAAAAACAACATCGCTTCCGTTCTTAAAATAAATCCGTATTTTGTTAAAGATTATGTGAAAGCAGCACAAACATTTAATATAAAAAAAGTTGTATCGGTTATTTCATTACTTCGAGAATATGATATGAAAGCAAAAGGATATAACAACGCAACAACAAGTAACGAAGATTTATTAAAAGAACTTATCTTTAAAATAATGCATTAATTATCTTCTGTTTTTATATCTTTGCAATCCTTTTTCCTTATAAAAAAACAGAATAATGTATTTAACACTTTTTATAATAATTATAACCTCGGTTATATCCATTTTAGCATTCAACAATTACGACTTATTTAACAGGCTGAAATTCAATGCGTATATGGTTTGGAACAAAAAACAATATGCTCGGCTTTTATCTCATGCATTAGTTCACAGCGGATGGTTACACCTTATTATAAATATGTATGTACTTTGGATTTTCGGTCGTTTTGTCGAAAGTGCTTTTATTTCACTGTTCAAAGCCGGAAATTTTTTATACATCCTTATGTATGTGCTTTCTGTTCCGTTTTCGAGTTTACCGGCATTATTAAAAAATAAAAATAATCATTACTATAATTCGGTCGGAGCATCGGGAGCAGTTTCGGCAGTAGTATTTACGACTATATTATTAAGTCCGAAGACTTCATTATTTTTGATGTTTATTCCTATTCCGATTCCCGCATATATTTTCGGAGCATTATATTTAATTTATTCCTACCTGATGAGTAAAAGAGGAAAAGATAATATTGCTCACGATGCCCATTTTGCAGGTTCTGTTTTCGGATTTACTTTTCCTATTATTTTTGCCCCGTATTTATTTATGAATTTCATACATCAAATATTTTAAAATTTTAATATAATGAAAAAGAAAAAAATCGTTATAGCACTCGGAGGAAATGCCCTTTTAAGAGGCAATCAAGCCGGCACTATTGAAGAACAAGAACAAAACACATACGAAACACTCATGAATATTATCCCTTTTATAAAAGAAGGTCATAAAGTTGTATTAAGCCACGGAAACGGACCGCAAGTAGGAAATATTTTAATGAGAAACGATGCCGGAGAAATCATGTATAACATTCCGCAAATGCCTTTGGATATTTGTGTTGCCGATTCGCAAGGCGGTATCGGATATATGATTGAAAGGGTTCTTCGAAATATTTTTATCGAACAAGATATTGAAAAAGACATTGTTACTCTCGTTACGCAAGTTGCCGTTGATAAAAACGACCCTGCTTTTCAAAAACCCACAAAACCCGTAGGTAAAATTTACGATAAAGAAACTGCCGATAAATTAGCGGAAGAAAAAAAATGGATTTTCAAACCCACACCGAAAAAAGTCGGCGGATGGCGACGTGTTGTCCCTTCCCCCGAACCTCTTGATATTTTCAACATTAAAACCATTGAAAGTATTACCGATGCAGGAGCTGTGGTTATTGCCTCAGGCGGCGGCGGCATACCGGTTTATATTGACGAAAACAAAAAAGTAAGACCAACCGAAGCCGTTATTGACAAAGATAAAGCATCCGCATTATTGGCTTCAAAAATAAAAGCCGACGAGTTTTATATTCTGACAGACGTACCTTATGTTTACATTAATTTTAACGAACCCGACCAACAAAAACTCGATTTTCTTAACAGAGAAGATGCCTTAAAATATATGAAAGAAGGAAAATTCGGCGAAGGAAATATGGCACCTAAAATAAGAGCTTGCTTAAACTTTATTGAAACCGGAGGCAGTAAAAGCGTTATAACCGAAGCCACAAAACTCACCGACAAATCTTACGGAACAAAAATTACTTTAGAATATGAAAATTAATTGTTCGACCTTTTGAATCAAAGCGAAAGATTAGGATAAAACTCTTAATGAAAAACATTATTTTATAGGTATATAAAAAAACTCGAAACTGATGTTTCGAGTTTTTTGCGGAGAAAGAGGGATTCGAACCCCCGGTACCTTTCGGTACAACGGTTTTCAAGACCGCCGCATTCGACCACTCTGCCATCTCTCCTAAAAGCGGCTGCAAATATAAAAACTATCTTTTAATTTTTGCAAATAATTTTAATAATTTGTAAATAATATTTTCAATAGCCAACGGTAAAATATAAAAATGATAAAAAAACACATATTATTGATTACTAACAATAAAGCAATACAATAAGTTGCATCTGACTGATTAACTGACAGTTATTCTGAAACACCTATAAACAAAAGGATACAGAAGCAGTAAAAAAGTATTATTTTTTTAAAAAAACTTATTTGAAATTTGCTGTTTTTCAGAAATAATCTATATTTGCATAAGTATTAATATTTTCTAATCACTAAAAAAATTATTCTATTATGAACAAAGCAGAATTAATTGATGCTATTGCATCAGGTTCAGGATTAACAAAAGCTGATTCAAGAAGAGCTTTAGACGCATTTGTAGAAGCAACTGAAGGTGCCCTTAAAGGCGGCGACAGAGTTGCTCTCGTAGGTTTCGGATCTTTCGGTGTAACAAGAAGAGAAGCAAGAAAAGGAAGAAATCCGCAAACAGGTAAAGAAATTAACATTCCGGCTAAAAATGTTGTTAAATTTAAAGCAGGAACTGATTTAACAAGAAAAGTTAATTAATTAATCCTCACACCTTACCTAAAAAGGGATACTGTAGTATTCCTTTTTTTATTTTTGTATTTTTCGAAACCGATTTTAATTATCTTTGCATTCCGAATATACTAAAATGAATACAGAATTAATTCAATATTTAAGCCGTTTCATTACGGAAGAACGTTTTACTTTGTTCAATAAAATAATTAAAGACAGAACAAAATATATGACGGTTGTTTTGGAAGATATTTATCAGCCGCATAATGCCAGTGCCGTTTTACGCTCCTGCGATTGTTTCGGCGTACAGGATGTTCATATTATTGAAAACGAAAATGAGTATTCGGTTAATCCGGACGTGGCTCTCGGCTCTTCAAAATGGTTAAACCTGTATAAATATAATAAATCTGAAAATAATACACTCAGCACAATTAATGTACTTAAAGAAAAAGGATACAGAATAATTGCTACAACACCGCATACCGATGATGTTAATTTAGAAGATTTCGATATATCGAAAGAAAAATTTGCTTTGATGTTCGGTTCGGAACGCCCCGGATTAAGTGATATTGCTATGAATAATGCTGATGAATTCCTAAAAATACCTATGTACGGTTTTACCGAAAGTTTTAATATATCCGTTTCGGCAGCAATTATTTTACACCATTTATCCCTTAAATTAAGACATTCTGATATAAATTTCAGATTAACGAAAAACGAACAAAACATTATTATTTCGGAATGGCTTAAACGCAGCATTAAAGATTCCGAAAATATTATTAAAAAATATTTACAAACACATAAATAAGTTTGCCATGATTTCTCACAGACAACTTTTTTTCCGGCACGTAGGTCAAACTTCACAAGCACCCCTTGCACTTGAAATTGTTAAAGCCGAAGGAATTTATATGTTTGATGAGAAAGGTAAAAAATACATAGATTTGGTTTCGGGAGTTTCGGTAAATAACATCGGGCACAGGCATCCGAAAGTTGTAAAAGCCGTAAAAGACCAAGTTGATAAATATATGCACCTGATGGTTTACGGCGAATATATTCAAAGTCCGCAGGTTAAGTATGCAGAATTGCTTACAAAACAACTTCCCGAGAAATTAAATTCGGTTTACTTCGTAAATTCCGGCAGCGAAGCCGTAGAAGGAGCAATGAAACTTGCAAAACGCCATACCGGCAGATATGAAATAATTGCCTTTAAAAACGCCTATCACGGCAGCACTCACGGAGCTTTAAGTTTAATGAACGATGAAAATCTTACACAAGCATTTCGACCTTTGGTTCCGGGAATTTCTTTTCTTGACTTTAACGATATTTCTCAATTAAATAAAATAACCGAAAAAACAGCCGGAGTAATAATTGAAGCAATACAAGCCGAAGGCGGAATTTTACCTGCCGAATACGACTTTATGCAAGCCCTTAAAAAACGCTGCAACGAAACAGGCAGTTTGCTTATTATTGACGAAATACAAACAGGTTTCGGGCGAACCGGAAAACTTTTTGCTTTTGAACATTACGACATTGTCCCCGACATTATTGCAATTGCCAAAGGAATGGGCGGAGGAATGCCTGTCGGCGCTTTTGTTTCCGATGCCGAAATTATGAACAAACTTACATACAATCCTATGCTGGGGCATATTACCACTTTCGGAGGACATCCTGTTTCTGCGGCGGCTGCACTTGCAAGTTTGGAAGTTATTCTTGATGAAAATTTAATTTCCGAAGCCGACAGAAAAGGAAAAATTTATGTTGATGCCTTGCAAAATCACCCGAAAGTAAAATCCGTAAGAGGCAAAGGGCTTTTTCTGGCTTTTGAACTTGAAGGCGAAGGCAGCGTTGAAAAAGTTATAAATAAAGGTGTTGAACTTGGTTTTATAAGCGATGCTTTTTTATTCGACAATTCACGCTTCAGAATTGCACCACCTTTAAACATTACTAATGATGAAATTTCGGAAACTGTTGAATTGGTTAAGAGGGCTTTGGATATTTTGTAGTATTGTTATTAATATTTTCAGTAAACTATATATTAGTTATCGTAAATATATTTATGTTTGCTTATATAACTTTTTTCTGCTTTTTTTACCTCTTTTCTCAAAAAATTGTAAAATGCCGTACCGTGTTTTTGTATCTGCTTTTCATATTTCAAAAAATAGGCATCATTTTTTATTACTCTTAAATATTTTTCGGAATTATTGCCCGTAAAACTTTCGGAAAAAACCAAATCTGCAAACGAAATATCTCTCGGAAATACGTAAAAGTTACATATAAAGGATATTCATTGTAAATCATAAGTATAGAGACTGCTAATCCGACAACATTCGCCGCCGTAGCTAAGCTATTATCTTTTAAAGTTACAAGTTTTGTTTTTTCTATAAAAATATTAAGCCTGTTATCATAGTAAGCACTGTCTTTAACAGTAATATAAAAAATATGCGGTTCGTTATTATAATACTTTACAAATAAACTCAACTTATCCGAAAAAATATTTTTAATATCATTCGGAATATCGTCGGAAAATGATAAATTTATTGATAATTCTTTCGATGCTCTTGTTTCGGGAGTTACATATTTTGAAGTTTTACAGGAATAAACAGAAATCAAAACTAAAAATACAAAAATATATTTTTTCATAAGAAACAGACTTACTTTACTTACTTACAAATTTAAATAAAATTTTTAAAATGAAAAAATCATCTCCGCACACCTTTCTCCGTCAATTGCCGAAGAAATAATACCTCCGGCATATCCGGCTCCTTCACCGCAAGGGTAAAGATTCTTAATTTGAGGATGCTGTAAGGTTTCTTTGTTTCGAGGAATACGCACCGGCGACGACGTGCGGCTTTCGACACCCAAAACTACGGCTTCATTTGTAAGATATCCTCTCATCTTTTTGCCGAAAATTTTAAAACCTTCACGTAAACGCTTTCCTATATGTTCGGGCAGCCAAAAATGCAAAGGAGAAGATACAATTCCCGGATAATAAGATGTTTCCGGCAGAGATGCCGATATTTTTCCGTTAACGAAATCGTGCAATCGTTGAGCCGGTGCCTCCAACCCTCTGCCGCCGTTTTGAAAAGCAAGTTTTTCGAGCTGTTGCTGAAATTTTAATCCTGCAAGAACACCGTATTTTTCCTTTTCGGGAAAATCTTCGGTTCTTATTTCAACCACCATACCCGAATTTGCAAATTTTGAATTTCTGCCGGAAGGCGACATCCCGTTTACCACAATTTCCTCTTTTCCGGTAACGGCGGGAACTACAAACCCGCCGGGACACATACAAAACGAATATACTCCCCTGCCCTGCACCTGCGACACCAAGTTGTATGCGGCGGCTGGCAAATAATCGCTGCGAATTTTACAACTGTATTGAATGCTGTCTATCAAGCCCTGCGGATGCTCTGCACGCACACCCATTGCAAAAGATTTTTCTTCAAGTAAAATACCTTTTTTGTGCATCAATTCGTAAATATCTCGTGCCGAATGTCCGGTTGCAAGAATTACGGCTTTCCCGTAAACCTTTTCGCCGTTTTGTGTTACTACGCCTTTAATTTCTTCATTTTCAACAATAAAGTCGGTAATACGAGTATTAAAATGTATTTCGCCTCCGGCACTTTTTATTGTTTCTCTTATTTTTACGATAATTCCGGGCAATTTATTTGTTCCTATATGCGGATGTGCATCGGACATAATATCTTCCGGCGCACCGTGAAGTTTTAAAATATTCAAAATTCTGTTAACATCGCCTCTTTTTTTCGACCTCGTATATAATTTTCCGTCGGAAAAAGTTCCGGCACCGCCTTCGCCGAAGCAATAATTAGATTCGGGATTTACACTTTTATTTGTATTTAGTGACTGAATATCTTTTTTGCGTTCTTTTACTTCTTTTCCTCTTTCAAAAATTAAGGGTTTCAGTCCTTTTTCTATTAATTTTAATGCGGCAAAAAGTCCGGAAGGTCCTGCTCCGACTATTATTACTTCGGATTTTTCGGAAACATTTTGCAATTTCAGATTAAATTTTTCTTCTTTTGCCGGTTCACCCTGCCAAACTTCCAATTGCAAGTTAACTTTTACGAATTTTTTTCTGGCATCTATTGATTTTTTAAGAATTTTAACTGCCGTTATCTCTCTTTCGTCAATATGAAGAAATTCAGCTGCATCGTGTTTATAATATTTTTCGTCTGAAGCTCTTTTCGGCGACAGAGACAGATTTATAATTTTTCGCATAATTATTTTTTGAAAATAAAAAACCTTCAAAGTTATAAAACTCTGAAGGTTTCCGGATAATTAAAATAATTTTATTCAAAATGAAATGAAAGCATAAAAACTTTTGATTTCAAGTATTTCATAGCTCCGGTATATTCGGTATTATCAGCTACAGCAACATTATTAAGCCCGACACCCATTTTCAGCTCCGGAGAAAATTTAAAATAAGGCAGGTAAAAATCAATACCTACACCGAATTCTCCGTAAACATCGGGCTGTTTTAAACGTATCATAGGCATTTCGTTTTCCGGAATTTTTTTCTTAGCTGCCAAATCTAAAGTAGGATCAATTCCTCCGATTACATAAAAGCGGTAATTATTAATTCGCTCGGCTTTATATTTTAACAAAAGCGGTAATTGCAAAAATGTTGAAGAAATCTTCATTACATAAGTATCAAAATAATTCTCACCGTCCTGATTTTCTTTAAGAACCAGATAATGTAAATCTCTTTGCGTAAACGTTAAATTAAGTAATAAACGTAAATCAAAATATTTCCCGAGACGCAAATTTGAAATCGGTCCGAGATGAAAACCGGGTTGTTGATAATTTTCGATATTATAAACTTGTTTGATTTGTGTTGTATCGAAAAAATTATCGGAATTACGAATATAAAAATCGGAAGTATTTAAACCCACGGTAAACCCGAAATGAAATCGTTTATGATCAAACATTTTCAGATTAGGAATCACATCAGCTTTTTGAGCAAACAATGCACCGAAAAAAAACAAATTAATAAAAAGTATTGCTGAAAATTTTTTCATGCTTCTATGATTGTCTTCTTATAAACTGAAAATATAAATAAAAATTGTAAACTTAGGACAAAAAACTGCAAGTATAATTTATTTCTTTACAATTTATCCAATTCAGTTTTTACAAAATCCATTAACTCCGAGATATATTCTTTATCGAAATTAAATTCGATACCGGCTGTTTTGTAAATTTCGGGAATTGATTTTGAATAGCCGAGTTTTAAAGCATTTTCGTAATCGTCAAGTGCTTTTTCCGGATTATTTTTAAAATTTCGCCATATTGCAACGGCTCCGAGCTGAGCAATTCCGTATTCTATGTAATAAAAAGGCACTTCAAAAATATGCATCTGCTTTTGCCAAAGTTTTGAATAATATTTTTCGTATCCCGACCAATCGACAACCGAACTGCCGAACTCTTTTGCCGTTTGTTCCCATAATTTAACCCTTTCTTCCGTCGTATGATGCGGATTAAGATACAACAAATGCTGAAATTTATCGACCGTGGCAATCCAAGGCAAAACATTTATAACTCCTTCAAGATGTGTGCGTTTTGCTCTTTTTAAATCATCTTTGTTATCGTAAAAAACATCCCAATATTCCGATGAAATAAGCTCCATAGACATAGATGCCAACTCGGCAACTTCCGAAGGAAGTTCTTTAAAATCAACCAATTCCAAATTGCTGCTTAAAAACGAGTGAACAGCGTGTCCGCCTTCGTGCATCATTGTTTCCAAATCGCGCTGATTACCGGTTGCATTCATAAAAATAAACGGAATATTGCTTTCGTAAAGCGGATAATTATAACCTCCCGGAGCTTTTCCTTTTCGGGAATTCAAATCCAAATAATTATTTTCCTTCATAATTTTCAGATATTCACCATATTGCGGTCGCACTTTCGTGAAAACTTCAATTGCTTTTTCGATAAGCTCGTTTCCGTCGTTAAAGGGCTTTAAGGCAGGTTTTAAATCCGGGTCAACCGAAGTATCGTAAGGTTTTAAAGCATCGTATCCGAGTTTTTGTTTTCTTTTTTCATCAATTTCATCGGCAAGCGGCACAACCGTTTCTTTTATGGCATTATGAAACAAGATTACGTCATCAATATCGTAATCAAAACGTTTGAGTGCCTTGTGCATATAATCGCGATAATTATCAAAATCTGCATTTTCGGCAACTTTTTGTCTTTTTTCGATTAAATCGGAAAGCAAACTATCCAATTTTTCGGTATCTTTAACTCTTCTTTCGTGAATAAGTTCAAATATTTCTTTTCTGATATTTCTGTCGGTATCTTTCAGAAAATTTCCGGCTTTTTGCAGGGTCATTTCTTCATCTTTATATGTTACGGTCATAGCTCCGGAAATAACGCCGAATTCTCTTTCTTTTTGTTGTAATTCAGAAAACAAGGGAATATTTTCTTTTCTGAAAAGCTCTTTCGAACGTTTTACTTTTCTTATTGCGATATCGTATTTTTCTCTGTCCAAATCATTTAAAAACTTCGTTTCGAGCAATTTACCGTCAAAAATATCCGAATATTCCGAAACCAAAGGTTCAATTTCTTTCACAAAAAAGTTAAAATCTTCGGCAAGTTTTTCGTCTTCGGTATTGCAAGTCATTTTTATATAACGCCAAGCCATATTTTCTTCCAAAAATGCTTCGGTTTCGCTTTTATCCGTCCACCATTTTTTTAAATCTTCAACAGAATTTATTTTTCTGTCTTTCAATTCAATTAGAAAAGGCAAAATATCTTCCTTGTTTTTTATTTTTAAATCTTGCGGTATAAAATTTCTTTTTATTTTCATCGTTAATATTTATTATGCTGTTTTTTGCAAAACTAATGAACAAGTTCGAATTTAAAAAGTTTATATTTGCAACAGGCAAATCTGAAAATTTGAAAAAATTTTATATGAAGAATCTTTTTCTTTTCGCATTCCTTATTTTTACGCTTTCCGGATATTCGCAAATCGGAGGAAACGGTGTTTACAATTTCTTGAATTTAACAAATTCGGCACGAATTGCGGCACTCGGCGGCACAAATATTTCAATTTACGATGATGATTTGAATTTTGCAAAAGAAAATCCGGCTTTGCTTAATTCCGAAATGAATAAAAAACTCGTTTTAAATTATGTTAATTACTTTGCCGGAATTAACTACGGATATGCCGGATATGCCGATGATTTTAAGAAATTCGGAACAATATCCGTCGGAATTCAATATATAAATTACGGAAATTTTGTCGCTGCCGACGAAACCGGAATAATAACCGGAAAATTTACAGCCGCCGATTATGCTCTGAACATTATTTGGTCGAAACAACTTTTTAAAAATATTACGGGAGGTGTGAATTTTAAGCCTGTATATTCTCATTACGAAAGTTATAATTCTTTCGGAATTGCAGCCGATATAGGTATAACGTATTACAAAAAAGAAACAGATTTTGCGGCTTCTTTGGTTGCAAAAAATATAGGTACACAAATAAAACCCTATTACAAAGGACATTACGAACCCGTAAATTTTGATTTGCAAGCCGGAGTTTCAAAAAAACTTGCACACGCACCGTTCAGAGTTAATCTTACGGCACATCATATTTATAAATGGGATTTACGCTATGAAGTTCCCGAAGATATTACACAAATTTCTTTTGCACAAGAACCCGACACCGTAAAAGGCGAAGCATTAAGTAATTTTTTGGATAATGCAATGCGACACCTTATAATAGGAGTTGAATTTTTGCCTTTAAAAAGCTTTTATGCTTCAATAGGATACAATCATCAAAGGCATCAAGAGATGAAACTTATCGACAAAAGCGGATTTACGGGATTTTCGTGGGGATTCGGCGTAAAATTAAAGAAAATGGGATTTAGTTTCGGCAGAGCAAGCTATCATCTTGCAGGCGGTTCTAATCATTTTTCAATTTATTTTGATATATCTAAATTTGAAAAAACGGAACGTGTCGAGGTTAATTAATAATGAATAACTAATAATTTTTATCCTTAAACTTTTACCTTTGGCATCTCAACTTTATACCTTAAATTTATGAAAAAACTAATTATGGCCGTTGACGGACATTCTTCGTGCGGAAAAAGCACACTTGCAAAAGATGTTGCCAAACACTTCTGTTACAAATATATAGACACAGGAGCAATGTATCGTGCGGTTACTTTATACGTAATCGAAAATAATCTTTACGACGGTAAAAAAATAAATGAAGAAGCCCTGAAAAAAGATTTAGATGAAGGAAAAATTAAAATTGATTTTCGGTATAATCCCGAATTAAAAAAACCGGAAACTTATCTTAACGAAAAAAATGTCGAAAAAAAAATAAGAGGAATAGAAGTTTCAAATTTGGTAAGTCCTGTTGCCGTTATTCCTTTCGTAAGAAGAGAACTTGTTGATTTACAAAGAGAAATGGGCAAGGAAGGCGGAATTGTAATGGACGGCAGAGACATAGGAACAAATGTTTTTCCTGATGCCGATTTAAAAATTTTCCTTACCGCAGATGCCGAAGTAAGGGCACAAAGAAGATACGACGAGCTTAAAGCAAAAGGAGAAGACGTAAATTTTGAAGAAATATTTAAAAACGTAAAAGAACGCGATTACATTGACTCACACAGAGAAACAAATCCTCTGCGGCAAGCCGAAGATGCAATTTTAATTAACAATTCTAATATTTCGATAAAAGAACAATCAGAAATTGTTATTGAACTTGCCGAAAAAATTTTAAACAAAAGTAAATAATGAAAATTGAAATAGATAAAAATTCCGGCTTTTGTTTCGGTGTCGTAAAAGCCATTGAAACAGCCGAATCCGAACTTCAAGAAAACAAAACACTATATTGTCTGGGCGATATAGTTCATAACGATGCCGAAGTTAAACGACTTGAAGATAAAGGTTTAATTACAATAAGCCGAGAAGAATTTAAAAAATTAAAGGATGTAAAAGTTCTTTTAAGAGCCCACGGCGAACCGCCCGAAACATACAAAATTGCACAAAAAAATAATATTGAACTTATTGATGCATCCTGCCCCATTGTATTAAATCTTCAGAAGAAAATTGACAAGGCATA
>JAJRUH010000020.1 GCA_024277895.1 Bacteroidota bacterium
AGTCAAAATTATAAACATAAAAAATTAAATCATGGAATTAGAACCTATTTTCATCACAGGAATAATATTTGGTTTTACGTATGCGGTTATCCATTTGTTTGTCAGGAAAAAAGAAAGGATGGCATTGCTGGAAAAAGGTGTTGACGCATCCTTTTTTATGAGCCCTCAAAAAAACCAGTCGTTTTTAGCGTTGAAAATCGGCCTTTTGTGCATAGGTGTGGCCGTTGGCGTATTGCTAGGCAGTATTTTATACAATATTAACTTAATGAACGAAGAGGCCGCTTATTTTTCGATGATATTCTTGTTTGGGGGGTTGGGCCTGGTACTAGACCACTTTATCGAGAAGGCCGAAAGGAAGTTAATGGAATAGCGATCAAAAAAAAGAGCCGCCTTGCCTTTTGCGAGACGGCTCTTTTTTGCTTATGCCAACCTTAAGTTTTTTATGTTTTTTGTTACATCGTTGGGGCTAACATATTTTGTTAGCCTGATTTTTTTATGCTGTTCGGCGCAAATTGGGCAATGCGACATTTTAACGGGGAAAATATAATCGCATTCATTGCAATAATAATAGCTTATCCTGGAAGCCACCCTTCTTTGCCTAAGCATAAAGATCAAGCCTGCCAGAGGGGTTAACAGAAAACTAATTATGAAGATTTTTAATCCTTCGCTTTGCTTTTCGATGCCTATAACCGTAAGCAGGAAAGTAACTATAAGATAAACAGCGACAATAAAGAGGATCATAATATTGATTTTAATGAAACTTCCTGTTAACAATTCTCAGACCAAATAGTTTAAGTATCTGTTATAGAATAATTTATAGTTATAAAAAGAAACAATACAGTTAAAATGCTTGTAATTTCGTAGAGTAAATTTGCTTTTTCGTAGAGTAAAGATACGATAAAATCATATATACGGAAGTTTTTTATCGAATTCGCCACGTCTGTTGTCGGCTTTTGCTATTGTTTGCAGTTTTTCGTCATCGGAGGAATTATACCAAAGCCGTATTTCTTCTATGCTTCTGAAACACCCCAGGCAGATTCCGTTCTCGTCTTTGGTACAAACATGTATGCAGGGGTTTTTAATGTTGTTGTTCATCGTTGGCTAAGGCAATTGCATTTTTATTCGCGACACCACCATTTCTATTGCAACCCTGTTTTTGCCTCCTTGAGGGATTATAACATCGGCAAATCGTTTTGTGGGTTCGATGAACTGCTCGTGCATAAGTTTTACATATTTGCTGTAATGCGTCAGAACGCCGTCGATTGAGCGGCCGCGCGAAATGGTGTCCCTTTGAATTATGCGCATCAAGCGGTCGTCGCTATCGGTAGAAACGAACAGTTTAATGTCCAGGTGCTCTCGGAGGAGGTCGTTCGTGAGAACAAGTATCCCTTCAACTATAATTACCTTGTTCGGCTTAACGATATCGTAATTGTCCATACGGGCGCAGCTGACATAATTATAGTTGGGCTTTTCGATGGGCTCCCCTTTTTTAAGCATATCCAGGTGCTTTATCAGCAATTCCCATTCAATGGAGTTCGGGTGGTCAAAGTTTATCTTTAGTTTTTCCTCCTTGCTCAGATGCCCGTTGTCGTAATAATATGCGTCCTGGGGGATAACGGTTACCACCTTGTCGGGCAAGGCCTCTACGATTTTATTTACGACAGTGGTTTTTCCCGAGCCGCTGCCTCCTGCAATTCCTATTATTAACATAATTTTAGTTTAATGCAAAAATAATAAAAGCCTACGATAATAAATTGCATAATAAGGAAAACAAGTGAGTTTTTAATGCATGTAATAATATTTTATCCGCATATGTTATACTTTATGACAAAATATTGCCTAATTATGTTGGACTTTATGACAAATATGTATCAAATTATGTTGGACTTTATGACAGAACATGTTACTTTTGCATAACAATACATTGAATATCACCATGTTTTATAGAAAATATTTAAAAGATTTAGAACTCTGGTCGGACAAAGAGGGCAGGAAGCCTTTAATTTTAAGGGGTGCAAGGCAAACAGGTAAGACTACTTTAGTAAAGATGTTTGCAAAACAATTCGACCAGTTTATCAATTTAAACCTTGAAAAAAAAGAGGATAACAACTTGTTTGATGACTCAAATAACATACATAAATTAATAGATGCAATATTTTTTATAAAAAATGCCAGCAAACAAAGGAAAAGAACTCTTTTGTTTATTGATGAAATTCAAAATAATGTAAATGCAGTTAATTCTCTGCGATATTTTTATGAAGAAATTATTGATATTTGGGTAATAGCAGCCGGTTCATTACTCGAGTCACTAATAGACCGAAATTTTACATTCCCAGTTGGCAGGGTTGAATATCTGGCAATAAGACCATTTACATTTGAGGAATTTCTGATAGCCAAAAATGAAAATAATGCAATTGAAATAATAAAATCAAATGACATACCGGATTATGCCCATAGTAAATTAAACGATTTATTTAAAACATACACAATTATTGGTGGCCTTCCTGAAATAATTTCCAATTATATTAAGTATAATGACTTCAACCAACTTAAGAAAGTTTTTGAAAATATGTTAATTTCATATTTTGACGACATTGAAAAATACGCGAAAAACAATAAACAAGCCTTAATTATAAAGTCAGTACTGCAATTATCATTTAAGCATGCTTCAAAAAGAATAACTTTCGAAAAGTTTGGCCATACAAATTACGGTTCACGGGAAATTTCAGAAGCATTACGATTGTTGGAAAAAACACTTTTATTGTCTTTGGTAAATCCCTGTACAAAAACAAGACTTCCGATTGAAGAAAAACTAAGAATGTCGCCTAAGTTATTTCTTTTTGATACGGGTTTAGTAAACCATGTGAGCAGTTTACAAAAGCAATTATTTCTTTCCGACAATATTGATGACAATCAAACAGGGCTTATTGCAGAACAAATAACTGCTCAGCAATTATTGGCACTAAATGACTCTCCGATAGCTAAATTAAATTTCTGGGTGCCCAAAACTAAAACATCACAGGCAGAAGTTGATTTTGTGCACATTTACGAAGATTTGTTACTTCCTATTGAAGTAAAAGCAGGCGCAACCGGAAGATTGAGGTCGCTTTTCAGGTTTGTTGATGAGTCTCCCCATAACTTCGCCATAAGAATATACTCCGGTAAGTTTTCTGTTGAAGATGCCAATACAATAAAAGGTAAACAATTCAAACTGATTAATTTGCCTTTTTATCTTACCAGTCAGTTAAATAAGGTTATTTCAAAAAACATTTAAATATATCTACCTAATTTTCTGCTACATCAAAAAGCTCATCATGATACCTGCTGCCACTGCCGAGCCGATAACCCCTGCAACACCAACTAGGGGATTTATCTTCATTTGTGGTCTTTTCACTATTTAGTTCTTAATCAATTTGGTCCTAAACCTCCCCCCTCCCAAAATAATCTCAACAATAAACAAACCCTTATCAATGCTTGAAATATCAATTGTTGCAGGCGGGTTTTCCAATTGTAGCACTTTTTGCCCAACTTGGCTGTAAAT
>JAJRUH010000021.1 GCA_024277895.1 Bacteroidota bacterium
ACATCTTGAAACCCTTGCACTTATTTTGATAAAACTACCAAATTTTTGCTGCTCAGCTGCACATCTCTTTTGTATTTTGTTCAATTTGAAGTATTTATATACATCTACATCTCACAAAATCCAAAATAGACGCACATCTGAACTTTTCAGCAAGCCCTATTTTAAAAAAATATGCTCCGAGAAAGATTTCTTTTGCCTGTTTTATTCGTTTCAGGTTGCAGTGATTTTTTTCTTGATTTATTGTATGATAAATACTTTGTTTTTTGTGTCGTGTGTATATTCAGTTTATCAGCAAGTTCAAATCTTATTTCACTTACTATTTTATAGTTGCTTATTTTATTTTCGAGCAATATTTCTATATCACAAAAATATTGAAATTCATAATTTGAATTTAATTGCTCTGTTAACTTCCTGTTTGACAGGATATATAACTTTTCAAGAACATTAAAGCAAGCTTTTCCTGTGATAAAAATTGAGATTTATAATCTTTGTTCTTACCCTTAATATTCAGCTCTTTAACGAGCACATCCCAAGAAACTGAAAGATATATACTGTTGAGATTGCCGGTTAAAAAACATCCGAATATTGCTTAAAATCGTATTCTGAAAGATTAAAGTTAATTGATTTTAACTTTGCCCTATTTACAATATCTTTCCTTTTTCGGGATAATCGACAGTATAATGCAAACCTCTGCTTTCTTTGCGTGATTTTGCCATTTTTATAATTAAATATGAAATGTTAATTGCATTTCGCAATTCGCAAATTTCTCTTGATACCTTGGAACGGTCATAAAGTTTTTGGGTTTCTCTGAAAATAATTTCCAAACGCGACAAAGCTCTGTTCAAACGCAAATTCGAACGCACTATTCCGACATAATAAGTCATAATTTGTTGCAACTCTTTAAATTCCTGCGTAATTAAAATCATTTCTTCGGGGTGCGTCATTCCTTCATCGGACCACACAGGAATATCTTCATTAATTTTAATGTCTTTAAATGTTTTTGAAGAGGATTCCGTCGCTTTGTGAGCATACACTAACGCTTCTAATAAAGAATTAGATGCCAAACGATTAGCTCCGTGTAAACCTGTTGAAGAGCATTCTCCGGCAGCATACAAATGTTTAACGGAAGTTTTAGCTTCCGAATCAACTTTTACACCTCCAACCAAATAATGAGCCGCAGGAGCAACGGGAATATAATCTTTTGTAATGTCAATGTCCAAAGTCAGACATTTTTCGTAAATATTAGGAAAATGTGATTTAAGTTGTTCCGAATCCAAATGTGCGGCATCCAAATACACAAACTCATCACCGCTGATTTTCATTTCTGTATCAATAGCTCGTGCAACAATATCTCTCGGAGCTAAATCTTTACGTTCGTCATATTTTATCATAAACGCTTCACCCTGTTTATTGCGTAGTATTGCTCCGAAACCTCTTAATGCTTCGGTAATTAAAAAAGAAGGTCGTTCATTTTTATTATATAATGCCGTAGGATGAAATTGAACAAATTCCATATCCGTAATAAATGCTTTTGCTCTGTATGCCATAGCAATACCATCGCCGGTTGCCACTTGAGGGTTCGTTGTAATATCATAAATATTGCCCAATCCGCCGGTTGCCAAATACGTTATTTTTGACAGAAACCGCTCCGTTTTTTGTGTATTCGGATTTAGGACATAAGCCCCGTAACATTCAATATCACTCTTGTTGCGAATAACAGTATAACCTAAATGATGTTGTGTAATTAAATCAACGGCAAAATAATTTTCAAAAACAGTAATATTTTTATTTTTCAGAACTTGTTCGGTTAATGCCCGTTGAATTTCAAAACCGGTATTATCTTTATGATGAAAAATTCTGTTATCTGAATGTCCGCCTTCTCGACCCAAGTCATACGTACCGTCTGCTTTTTTATCGAATTTAGCTCCAAGTTCTATCAATTCTTTAATCATCTCGGGACCTTCCGTAACAACAGTTCTTACAACATCTTCATTACAGATGCCGTCACCTGCAATAAGCGTGTCCTGAATATGATTTTCGTAAGAATCGTTAACCTTTTGAACCGTTGCAATACCGCCTTGGGCATAACTTGTGTTGGTATTATCAATTTTACTTTTGGTTACGACAATAACTTTTCCGAATTCCGAAACTTTCAGAGCATACATTAAGCCGGCAAGTCCTGAACCGATTACTAAAAAATCTGATTTATGAATCATACAAAATTTTTAATTGAATTATGCAAAAGTAAAAAAATGATTATTTTATCGTTAAATATTAAGAAAGTTTTATGTTTGTAAAAAATTATAAAATATATTTTTAATGCAAAAAACTATTCTTATTACCGGAGGTGCCGGATTCATAGGATCCCATGTTATTCGATTATTCATAAATAAATATCATGATTATAAAATCGTAAATCTTGATGCCTTAACTTATGCGGGTAATCTTGAAAATTTAGAGGATGTCAGTTCAAAAGATAATTATAATTTTGAAAAAGGTGATATTACAGATGCTAAATTTGTAAATACTCTTTTTAAAAAATATGCTTTTGACGGGGTTATTCACCTCGCTGCCGAATCGCACGTAGATCGTTCTATTTCCGATCCGGGAATTTTTATTAAAACAAATATTCTCGGTACTGTTAATTTATTAAATGCTGCCGGAAACTTTTGGAAAAATAATTTTGAGAACAAACGTTTTTATCATATTTCTACTGATGAAGTTTACGGTTCGCTCGGGAATGAAGGGTTTTTTTCCGAAACTACTGCTTATGATCCCCGAAGCCCTTATTCTGCATCAAAAGCAAGTTCTGATCATCTTGTAAGAGCATATCTTCACACTTACAAATTGCCTGTTGTAATTACCAATTGTTCAAATAATTACGGACCTAATCAATTTCCCGAGAAATTAATTCCCTTAGCAATTAACAATATAAAACACAACAAACCCATTCCCATTTACGGAAAAGGTGAAAATATAAGAGATTGGCTTTATGTTATTGACCATGCAAATGCCGTTGATTTAGTTTTTCATAAAGGTAAAAACGGCGAAACTTATAATATCGGAGGAAATAACGAACGGACAAACATTGCCTTAATTAAAAAACTTTGTGAAATTGCCGATCGTAAACTCGGGCGTAATCCGGGCACATCCGCTAAACTGATAACATTTGTAAAAGATCGTGCCGGTCATGACTTACGCTATGCCATAGATTCTTCTAAAATTCAAAATGAACTCGGGTGGAAACCTTCTGTAACTTTTGAAGAAGGTATAGAAAAAACAATTGAATGGTATTTGCAAAATGAAGGATGGATGAATCGAATAATTGACGGTTCTTATGAAAAATATTATGAAAACCAATACGAAAAAAGATAATTCTGTCAGTTTTTAAATTTAATTTTAAACCTTTTAAAATTTTTCGTGTCAAAGATGCAAACAAACAAACAAAAATTAATAATTAAAATTCAAACGACATGAAAAACAAAAATTTAGTAATTACAGCACTGTTCATTTTTCTCGCAGCCGGACTTTTTGCCCAAAAAAATAATATGAATATGCCCCAAAATAAAAAATGCAACGGCATGTTTATGAATATTCCGGATTTAACAGAAACTCAACAAACGCAAATAAAAGAAATTCGAACAGCAACTATGAAAGAAATGTTACCTTTAAAAAATGAGTTAAAGGAAAAACAAGCACATCTGCAAACTCTGCAAACTGCTGATAATCCGAATATGAATGAAATTAATTCGACAATTGACGAAATTGGAGTAATCAAAACAAAAATGGCAAAAAACAGAGCTGCAGGTCATCAGAAAATCAGAAAAATATTAACCGATGATCAACGTATATATTTTGATATGCACGCAGGACAAATGCACAAAAAAATGATGCAAAAAAATCATCCGAAAGGCGGAATGATGAATAATATGAATAAGTAGTGAAAGAATAATATTGATTTGCCGGATTTTATTAAAGTCCGGCATTTTTATATTCATTATTTTAACGGCTGTTTGGTTTTATACAAACCCTCTGTACAATTCTTACAAATATCAATTTGTCTGCGATTTTTTAAGAGTTTTCTCCTAAAATGAATAATTGTTTCGTTATTATTTATCTCGGAAAAATTTGCTTTCTTCATATTTCCCGAAATATATTTTGCATCTTTATCAAAACAACAAGGCAGCACATCGCCGGCATTCGTTATCACCGTCGATTCCCATAATCGTTTGCATTTATTTTTAAACCGGCTTTTAATCTCATAATTTCCCCCGGTATTTTTTTTATACCGAGAATATTTGCTGTTCATCGGTATCAGATGGGAATTTTTTGTAAAGTTATAAATTTGAGCAGATTTCAACTCAAGTTTATCTGCTTTTAATTTTTCGCTTAACTTTTTAATATCATTAATTTGATGCTCGTTAAACCGAAAAACAATAAATTGAATAACAATGTAAGGTGTCGAAGACTGAAGTCTTTCCCGCCAATAAACTAAATTATTAATTCCCTCAATAACAGTATTTAATTGTCCGTTTTTTCGATATTGTTCATAAATATCCTGTGTTGTTCCGTCAATTGAAATAATAATTTTATCCAAGCCGGATTTTACCGTTTTTTCAGCATTTTCAGAATTCAAATAATGTCCGTTTGTTGATGTTGTCGTAAATATTTTTTTTGTAACGGAAGCATATTCAAAAAGTTTAAAAATTTCTTTATTTAAAAACGGTTCTCCCTGAAAATACAAAATTAAATTTAACAGATACGGTGCAAACTCATCCGTAATTTTTTTATATAAAGAAAAATCAATATCACCTCTGAATCGTGTCAGTTCACCGTTACCGGAAGGACATTCGGGACAATGCAAATTACAAGTTGCCGTAGGTTCAACAGAAATACTCAACGGATAACCTTTGCGTTTGCTGTATTTAAAAAATAATGAAAAATAATAGCTTACATATACACGACAAGCATTCAGCAATTTTTTAAAACTCAATTTTTTAAAAAATAAAATATATAAATTCCTTTTCAATTTTTTAATTCCGCTTATTAATAAACAAGCAAAAATATAATAAATTTCAACAAATCTTTTATTCCTGAGCGGTTTATCCTTTACAACAGATTAAATTCAGATTTTTATTTTCAGCATCCGTATTCTCGCCGAAAAGAGGATTAAATTAACAAGACAATATATCCCGAAGAAATCTTTTTTTTCATAATGTACAGATAAAAATATACTTGATATTCAGCATAAAACATACAAAAGACCAAGAGAAAAACTTAATTATGATTCTTATAAATATATTTTTTATAAATTAGTATTGAGATTTTCATATTTGCGAATTGAATCTGTGAAGCAACTTTTCAGTATATTATTTGGTCATTAAAAAAAAAACACTATTATTAGCAGTTATACAAAATTTTTATCCCCATGAAAAACACTAACACCCTGAAAATTATTATGACAGTATTGTTAAGTTTTTGTATGTTAATCAGTAACGGGCAAAATTTCAAGGAGGTAAATTCAATAACTGTTACAGATAACCAAATTACGGCAGTAAATATTTCACCTGATAATCAATATGTTATATGCGGTTTTAGTGACGGAGATATTATTGCATATAAAACCGTAAGCGGAAAAAAAGTGTACGAAACCAAACGTCATCAAAACATAATTCATTCTATAAGTTTTAACAAGACCGGAAAATATTTTGTGTCAGCCGGACAAGATCGTGCTGTAGTAGTTTGGAGTGTTGCAACAGGTAAACAATTGAAAACTTTTTACGGCGGAGATGCTGTGTGGACAGCTGAATTTACTCCTAACGGAAAATATCTTGTTACAGGAGGTACCGACCAAGTTATCAGCGTTTGGGAATTGGTCTCGGGGAAAAGATATCGGACTTTATGGGGGCATAGAAACAGAGTTTATGATTTAAAAATTTCTTCTGACGGAAAATATGTAATCAGTGTTTCGGGCGACCGTACTATGAAAAAATGGGATATTTCAAAACAATTACAAGTTAATTCGGTACATGCACATGAAAACGATGTTACTTCAGTTGCAATAAGTGCTGATCAAAAATATATTGTTACGGGAGCTAAAGATAATACCGTTAAAATTTGGGATTTTGACACTTTTAATAATATTGCACTAATGAGAGGACATCAATGGTGGATAAATAAAGTTGCAATTAGTCCCGATTCTAAATATATTGCAAGCGGTGCAGATGATAATACAATTATAATTTGGGATTTAGAGTCTCACGAAAAGATTAAAACTTTAAATCATGATTCTCCTGTTTTAGATTTAGCATTCAGTAAAGACGGTAAATATCTGGTTTCTTGTGATGAACATAAAATTCGTATTTTTACAACCGGTTTTCCTGCTCTCAGCAATTAATTTCAGTCAAATTAGATTAATATATAGTTTTTTTCATAATTTTGAGTATTCTATTTACTCTTAAATTTTGAGAAATGTCAGAATACTGCAATAAACTTAAAAGTAAAAAAACAGCACTTTTTAATAAAGTTACCGATAAAGATGTTTTTAACTTAAAATCATTTTTAATTAAAAGCGGAAAAACAATTTATACTTACGATAATTTTAATTTTGAAGTTTTTATCAGTTCTTTAAAATTATACCTGCACAATGAATTAAAACTGTCAACTGATGCTGAAGAAAGAAAAGACGGAATTATACAAATTAACTTCCGGTCAATAAGCAGTTTAGCAGAAAAATTAAATGTTGCTGAAAAATACTCACTTCTTTTTTTAAAAGAAAATTTATTTTTGAAGACGGAAATTATTCCTTACATATTTTTAGAAAAAGGAGAGCAAAAATCCAAATTCAATCCTGCAAAATTGCTTAATACTTCTTATCGGAAAAATATTGTTGAATTTGCCGAAAATAAGGTGTTTTCCGGTTACAGTAAAACGAACTCAGAAGAATTGAACGAACTCGAAAATATTTTTGTTGAAACATCGGCTTTAAATGAGAGAATTTTAAGAAAACAATTAGTAAAAGGAGAACAAATTTTATGTAATCTTCATTTTCAAAATATAAAACAAAACAGAGAAAAAAAAGATATTAAAGAACTTTCTTCAGGCTTTGTTGTTGCGGACAAAAATCATATTTTTCTGATTTTACTTAATAAAAATGATGATATAATTGATTGTTTTGAAATAAATAAACCGATTTCAATAAATAAAAACCTTTTAAGAACCACTGTAATAATTGAAAATTATACCATTTCCCCGAAACGTCAAAATTCAAATCTTTTCACTAAATTAATTGATATTCAGAAGGTACGGGGAATTGAACGTATTAGAAAAACAGCCGAATTAAATTATTATGAAAAGAAATATAAAGGAGCGGCAGAATTATTAAAACAATTGATAAAACAAGAAAATAATCCGAACGATAATTTTTTATTGTTATTAAGTGATTTCAAAACTAACAAACAAAGTCTTCAGGATTTCATTTCCGAAAATGAACTTTCGGAAACAATAAATAATATTTTAAATAATAAGGAAGACGATAATTTTTTAAATATATTTTCGGATAACTATAAAATCTCGTTTAAAGACAGGATTGTTTTTTTGAATTTATTTTCGGAAACAGCAAAAACAGATGCTGCACAGAAAAAGGTTTTTTTATTTTATAAAGCAATAAGACCTAAATTCATAAAAAAGAACAAAAATAAAATTAACAGAATTGTTTTTGATGTTAAATATGCCGAATTTTTAATAAAAAGTAACAGAAAACATACTGCAAAAAAGATATTAAAAAAAATATTAAAAGATTTACCTGATGAAACAGTTTCTGCATTACTTCCGCCTCAGGATTTGGATTTAACGGGAGATTACAGCGGACAATTTTTAAAAGTACGAATTTTGGATTTGCTTGCACAAGTTAAAGGAACTGAAAATTCAGCAAAAGAAATTCAAAAAACCGGTGTTCTACAACCTCTGAATAAAAACAGAATAGAACATCTTACAACGGTTTCGGATATTAAAAGCAGAGCGGAAGAAGCTCTTGACATATTAATCGGTAAATCTTTATTTTCAAATACTGATCCTGTTTGCAAAACAACATTTAATCCGTTGAGTGATACAGATATTAAGTTGCGTTTGGTAATTAATACAGGTAAAAAAAATAACACATTTTATAATTTGCAAAAATGGATTTCAAAAGTAAAAGAAGATGATTATTCAACGGTAAAAAAATATTCTGAAAAAATAACTTCCGAAACACATAATACCTTATTTGCTGTTTTAAAAAATACAAGTACTGTTTTTAATCTTAACGATACTGAATTTTATATAACAAAAGGTGAAAGGAAGAATAAAATTATAGGTTATGCCGGAAATCCGCCTTTTATATTAATCGGCAGTGAACATACTGACAGAGATTCTCGATTGTATATGAATTTGTCAGAATTACGTTTTTCGGTCGCCTCCGAATCTGCACATATTTATTTTAAACATACAAAACTGACAAGTAAAGATGTTTGGCGCGGGCTTACGGATAAAGGGGCTTTGTTTGCAGATACTGCTTTGGCAGTAATCCCTGCTGCAGGTGTAATTTCTAAAGCAATTCAAAATGTTCCGAGACTTAATTTGTTGAGTAAAATTTTTAAAGCAACGGCAACCGGAATTTCTACCGGAAAAACAGCTTACGATGCTGCTTTAAAAATATCGGAATTTTACGGTAAAATAAAAACCGGTTCCAAAACCGAGAAACGACAAAGTTTATTGGCAGCTTCCGGAATAATGCAATATACTGCTGACAGAGCGGGTTTGCTTTTATGCGGAAATTTAACTTCGGCTGTAAAAGCTGTTTTTCTTAACGGAGATTTTGAAGAAACGGTTTTTAAAGAAATAAAACAAACTTCGTTACAAGATTTTCTGTTAAAGCAAAACAGCGACGGAACCTATAAACATCAGCAAACAGCACTGCGAATTGCAAATTTGTTTTCGTTTTATTTCTCGGACGATTACGAGTATTTAAGAGCAAAATTGGAAAACGATAAATAAGTAGGGCTTGCTGAAAAGCTCACAGGTGCATTAGATTTCAAGTTTCTCGTTTGAAGTCGTATATAAATACCTTAAATCCGCAAGTCATCGTATCAATGTGTTAGCAAACAGCCTGTCAGGTTTAAACCTGTTTTGCTTAAATTGAAATAGTGATACGATGACTATCAACAGAAAGATGGTGTGCCTGTGGGCAGCTAAAATATTTTACACAAGTGCAGGGAAATAAGGTTAAATGAATTAAAAACCTTGCACCTGTATATGCAAATAACCTTATAAGTAACTGAAATGCAAATACATTAGCGTTTTTCAGCAAGCCCTAAGTAAGCTGATAAGGATAAGTTGCTTATCTTATAAATGATTTGATATAAACTTAAAATTGTATCATCTTCCTGATTTACAGTATATTTATGCTTATTTCTTTTTTGTTTTTTGAGTTTGCTTAACGGCTGTTTTTTTTGTTGAACCGATTGTTTTTTTTGTTGTCGGTTTTTTTTTCACAGTTGTTTTTTTTGTTGTTGATGTTCTTGTTTTAGTTGTGCCTGACTTTTTTACTGTCGATTTTTTAGCCGTTGTTTTTCGGGCTTGTTTCGGCTTTTTCGGTAAAACAAGTGCTTTCATTTCATCTTTTGTTTTTTCTATGGCAGCAAATATCGGTTTTGCTTTTTCAATCATTATCGGTTTCTTCAATTCTGTATATAACCTTTGTATTTTCTTTTCATATACTTGTATTTTTTGCACAATTTCTTCCGGCTCTGTTGGTATAATTTTTTCATAAGCTTTATTAACCAAATCCGAGAAATCACTTAAAACATTCATATAATTTATAAAAGCATCATAGGGTGACTGATAAGGGTTGAAATAATCATGCACCATTCCGTCGGATAAAATTTTTGTGCTCATATAATAAAAATGATCGCTGGATTGAAGATGTCTCCAAATTTTCTGTAAATCAGGTTGTTTTATAATCTTTATTTTCTCCGAAAGAGCATATAATTTATTAAAAGCCTCTTTTTGCATTTCATTTCCGAGCCAAGCTGTTAAATCGCGTTCCTCGTCAGCCCAAGATATTGCATAAGGAACATTCATTGAAGCAACAGGTTCATGTTTGTCGGCAATTTCCGAAGGTGTTGCAAATTTAAAATTTGTTTGTTTGAAAATTTCATTCGGCAGTGCTTGCAAAAATTCAAAAATACCTGTTTCTCTTTTTTGATGCTCTCCGAAAGTTTCATAATCCATAAATAAGTTTACAACTTCCTGTTTTTCATCTAAATCTGCAATCCAAGATGCATATTTTTCTGCTGTTAAAGGATATTCCTCCCAAGATTTATTTGAAAATCGAAAAGCAATATCATCGCTTAATTTGTAATTTTTCAGAATAAGTTTCAGCTCAGGTTTTAATACATTATAATACAAAACATTCGGACTTTTCCAACCCAATATATGTTTTGCACCTTCTGTTATCATTGCTTTAAAACCCATTTCGGCAACCGATTCTCCTATAAGATTATCGTAAATTAATTCTGTATTTCGAAAAACTTCGGGATTTTGTCCGAAATATTTTTTCATCAAGCTTATATGTTCTTTTATTTGAAGTTTAAAATCTTCTTTATTATACATTGATATTAAAGAGTGGGAATATGTTTCGGCAAGAAATTCAACATTTCCGGTGGCTGCAAGTTCTTTAAAACTGTTTAAAACTTCCGGAGAATACATTTCCATTTGTTCTGCGGCAGTTCCGGTAATAGAAAAACTGACTTTAAATTTATTTTTATGTTTTTTTATTAAGTCCAGCAGAATTTTGTTGGTTGCAAGGTAGCTGTCGTATACTATTCTTTGCATGTGTAACTTATTTTCAAAATCATCAAAATAATGATGGTCTTCACCGATATTAAAAAAACGGTATCTTTTTAAACGATAGGGTTGGTGAACTTGAAAATATAAACAAATATGTTGCATAATATTGTTTTTAGTATTTTAATAATGATTGATATATTTCTCTGACTTCTTTTGCCGGTTTGTCCCATTTCATTTCATCAACTTCTTTTTTAGAATGTTTGATAAACATTTTCGATAATCCGTCATATTTAATTATTCCGTATATTGCATCTGCCAAAGCATCTTCGTCCCAATAATCAATTTTTACGGCGTTTTTTAAAACTTCGGCAACTCCCGATTGTTTTGAAATAATTACAGGAACATTAGATCGCATCGCTTCCAAAGGAGATATTCCGAACGGTTCCGAAACTGATGGCATAACATATACATCACTGATTGAAAACATTTTAGTTACTTCATCTCCTTTTAAAAAGTCGGTAAAATAAAATTTATCGGTTATGCCTAGTTCTGCTGCATAGCGTATCATTTGTTGAAACATATCACCGTTTCCGGCCATTACAAATCGGACACCTTTAGTTTTTTGTAAGACTTTCCGGGCAGCATCAATAAAATATGCGGGACCTTTTTGATACGTTATTCTTCCGAGAAAGGTTACTATTTTATCTTTAATGTTTTTTGTATAAACAATTTTTTCTGCTTTTTGCGGTTCAACAGCATTATAAACAGTTTTTACTTTTTTGGGATTAATGCCGTATTGTCCTATAACCGTATTTCGGGTTAAGTTGCTTACTGTCAATATTTTATCTGCTGCATCCATTCCGGCTTTCTCTAAAGCATAAACACGGCTGTCGGTTCTGTCAAAACCGCCGCGATCAAATTCGGTAGCATGAACATGAATGACTAAAGGTTTTCCTGAAACCTCTTTTGCAGCAATTCCCGCAGCATTTGTTAACCAATCGTGTGCATGAATTATATCAAAATCATTTTCGCGGGCAATTATTTTTGCAACTTGAGCATAGTAATAAACCTCTTCGAGTAATGCAGGACCGTATTTGCCGGTAAATTTATATCTTTTTTCTTCTTCCGAATACAATTCTTCTGTTTCGGCAAGTTCAATTTCTTTTATTATTCCGTTTTTTTCATAATATAATTTGCCTGTTTTGTCAATTTTAAGATTTGTTCCTTCTAATTTTTTTTCTTTTAAAAATAAGTCAAATTCTTCTTGCGATAAATACGGCTGAAGTTTAGATTTTACTTCAATGTATTCTATATTTTTTAAGAGTTTGTTTACTTTATTCGTTTTATTTGTATAATGTGTTGAATTAAAATATGTTTCTTTGTTGTTTATAATATCTTTAAAACTGATTTTATGTTGTTTAACGGTGATATTCCCGGCATTTATCAACTCTGCAACTTTATTATCTTCATCGCCGTACAATTTCGGTACAACAAAAAGTATTTCAATATCATCAAATGTTGACAGACTTTTTGTTAAGCCGTAACAGGCTGTTCCTAAGCCTCCTGATATATGCGGCGGGAATTCCCACCCGAACATTAATACTCTCATATTTTCAGTTTTTATTCAGTTTTGATATCAAGTAACATTTTTATTTTCAGAAGTGCTGCCACACTCGGAGCATAGGAAACAGCTCCGTTTGGTTTATGAGGCGGATTGCCGTCAAATAATTCTGAAATACTTCCTAAACCGTGTTTGTTCATTTCTTCTTCAAAGTTACAGTATATTTTTTTCGTTTCCGGTAAACTTTGTTCTTTATATAAATTAAATAAGGCACTGCAATATTCGGCAATCAACCACGGATGAACCGTTCCTTGATGTCTTGCAATATTTCGTTCTTCATGATTGCCGCAATATTTTCCTTTATATGCCGGATGCTGAGGACTTAAAGTTCGTAATCCTTTGTCAGTCAGTAGATGAGACTTAACAATATTAAGTACTTTCTTTTTATCACTGTCGAGAAGCGGGGAGTAAGCCAATGAAACAGCAAAAATCTGATTTGGTCTGATTGTGTTATTTTGTTCTGAATTATTTACAAAATCATACAGCCGGTCTCCGTTTTCATTCAAAAATATGTCGTTAAAAAAGTGTTTAACTTTTTCGGAAAGATTATTCGTTTCTTTTAATAAAGTTTTACTGTTATTGATTTCCGCTAAAGCAGAAATATACATTAAGGCATTGTACCACAGGGCATTAATTTCAACAACAAAGCCCGTTCTCGGTGTTACGGGTTCACCGTATGCATATTCGTTCATCCAAGTATAAGTTGGTTTTTCTTCCGGGATAAACAGTAAACCGTTGTCATGAATAAAAGCATTGTATTTACCGTTCTTTATATTTCTGAAAAGTTTTAAAATTTTTGTTTTGTATTTTTTCCAAACTTCTTCACAATTATCGGCAAAAGCAGTATATTCCTGCATTGTTCTTAATATTAATAACGGAATATCGGGAGCAATGTTTTGTTCATCTTCTTCAAAAAATTGTTTTAATATAGTATCAAAAGCGTTTTTAAACTGCGGTATGTTATCGGGTAAACTTAAGCCGCTTAAAGATAAAAGAGACTCTCTTAACTGAGAATGATACCACGGAAAACCTGCAGTAATTTTTAAATCTTTTTTTCTGTGATAAAAGAATTGTTCCGCCGAATTTTTTAAATTATGCTCAAAATTATCTCTCGGAATTCTCTTTTTTAATTCAGAATTGAAAAGTGCATTCAATCCGTTTGTTTTTACTTCTTTTAAACCGGCTGAAAAAATGATTTTATCTCCCTTTTTAACTTCGGTTTCAAAATAACCGTAAGTAAATAAATCTTCGGTATAATCATACCCTCGTTTTTTTTCTTCTCGGTAAAAAATATTTTTATTCCAATCCGGAGCAGTAATAAATTTTGTTTTGCGAGAACATTGCATAAATAAAACCGGATAGTTCTCATACATTTTTATTTTTATTCCGTTTTGAACAACTTCTTTTTTATTATTGACGAATAAATTTTCCTTACTCAAATTATGAATATTTCTGTATGCGGTTAAAGGTTGTAATCTTAAAACAGTTTTTGAGTGTGCATCAATAACAGAATATCTGATGAGAACTTGTTTTTCTTTCTCAGAAAGTAATATTTCTTTTTTGAGGATTACGCCTCCGACTCGATATATTTTTGCAGGAATAGGAACGGATTCAAATCCTGAAATGTATCTGTGTCCGTGCGGAAAAAAAACATCATCCTTATATTGATGAACGGCTAATCTAAATTCCTTATTTTTTTGAATAACAGTTTCATCAACTGACGACAGTAATAATATCTTTCCTTCATTTTCATTAATACACGGAATAATTAATAATCCGTGATATTTTCTGGTATTACAGCCGCTTAATGTTGTACTTGCATAGGAACCGCCTCTGTTTGAGCGAATTAACTCTTTGGTTAAAACGTATTCCAAATTGACAAGTTTGTCTTTCTCAATTTTACTGTATGACATTTTGTTCTTTTTTTTACAAAGGAAAAACATTATTTCTTAAAATGTATAAAAAAAGTTGTTATTTTTATTATAAATCACTTTATATAATGTTATTAAGCATAATAAGGTAAATAATTATTATTTGCGAATTACAAATATGACAAAAATCATACTTTTGCGCAATTCATTTATTATTATAATGAAAACATAATTTTTAATATAAAAAGATACGATAATGAATAAGATTGTTGAAAAAGAGCAATTTTCGGAGAATGTGTTTAAATTGGTTGTAGAAGCACCCGATGTAGCCGTAAACAGAAAAGCCGGACATTTTGTAATTATTAAGTTAGGTGATAAAGGCGAACGTATTCCGTTAACAATTGCGGGTTCAGACCCTGAAAAAGGAACCATTGATTTGGTTATTCAAAGAGTGGGCGTAACGTCTCATAAATTAACTGCTTTAAATGTAGGTGACACCATCACTGATTTAGTCGGACCCTTAGGACAAGCAACACATATTGAAAAAGTAGGAACTGTGCTTGCAGCATGCGGCGGAGTTGGTACTGCTCCGATGTTGCCGATTATTGAAGCATTGAAAAAAGCCGGAAACCGAATTATTACAGTTTTAGCTGCCAGAACAAAAGAACTTATTATTCTTGAAGATCAAATGCGTCAATTTTCGGATGAAGTTATAGTAATGACAGATGACGGTTCATACGGAACTAAAGGACTTGTTACCAAAGGTATGGAAGATGTTATTAACAGAGAAAAAGTGGATAAGTCGTTTGTTATAGGACCTGCTATTATGATGAAATTTGCAGCATTAACAACAAAAAAATACAACATCCCGACTGAAGCAAGTTTAAACACAATTATGGTTGACGGTACAGGAATGTGCGGTGCCTGCAGAATTACCGTAGGCGGAAAAACCAAATTTGTTTGTGTTGACGGTCCGGAATTTGATGCACACCAAGTTGATTTTGATGAAATGCTGATGCGTTTAGGAGCATATAAAGATGAAGAAGTTCGTGCATTTGAAGCTTATTTGAATAATTAATTTTCAAAAATTTATATCGGAAAAATAACAATAATGGAAAATATTACAGAATATTATAAAAGTGAAAGGGCTCAGGAGTGGCGAACTGAAATTCGAAAATCCGTAAAAGTTAAAGAAAGAACTTCTATGGAACGTTCAAAAATGCCGGAACAAGAGCCGAATGTAAGAAATAAAAACAGTTTGGAAGTAAATTTAGGTTTAGTTGAAAAAATTGCCCTGAAAGAAGCTCAACGGTGTATTGACTGTCCGGATCCGACTTGTGTAAAAGGTTGTCCGGTTAATATTTATATTCCTAAATTTATTAAAAAAATTGAAATTGGTGATTTCCTCGGAGCAGCCACGGTGTTAAAAGAAACTAATACCTTACCGGCAGTTTGCGGAAGAGTTTGTCCTCAAGAAAAACAATGCGAGGCACAATGTTTTTATACGATAAAACTTAATCAACCTTCGGTGGCTATCGGATATTTGGAAAGATTTGCTGCCGATTATGAAAGAAACAGCGGAAAAACAGCTATTCCCGAAGTTTCGGAATCTAACGGAATTAAAGTTGCTTCAATCGGTTCCGGACCGGCTTCATTAGCTTGGTCTGCCGATATGGTTAAAATGGGATATGATGTTACGGTATTTGAGGCATTACATGAAATAGGCGGAGTTTTGAAATACGGTATTCCGGAATTTCGTTTACCTAACAGCATTGTTGATTTTGAAATTGACAATCTGGAAAAAATGGGTGTTAAATTTGTCAAGAATTTTGTTGTCGGGAAAACGGCAACTATTGACGATTTAAGAGCAAGAGGTTTTAAAGCATTTTTTGTGGGAAGCGGTGCCGGCTTACCTCGTTTTATGAATATTCCGGGTGAAAATTCAATCGGAATTTTCTCATCAAACGAATATTTGACTCGGGTAAACTTAATGAATGCTGCAAGTAGCGAATACGACACTCCGGTTATTATAGGTAAAAATGTTGCCGTAATAGGCGGAGGAAATACTGCAATGGATTCCGTAAGAACTGCTAAACGACTGGGTGCTGAACGTGCTATGATTATTTACAGGCGATCAAGAGAAGAAATGCCTGCCAGATTAGAAGAAGTTCATCATGCTATAGATGAGGGAATTGAATTTCTGAACCTGAATAATCCTGTAAGTTATATTGCCGATGATAAAGGACGCGTTAAAAAAGTGCTTGTTCAAAAAATGGAACTCGGAGAACCTGATACTTCAGGCAGACGACGTCCGATACCTATAGAAGGTTCTGAATATGAAATTGAAGTTGACGAAGTTGTTGTTGCTGTGGGTGTCTCTCCTAATCCTTTAATTCCTGCAACTGTTGCCGGTTTGGAAACAACGAAATGGGGAACAATTGTTGTAAATGACGATTTGCAATCTTCGGTTGAAGATATTTTTGCCGGCGGTGATATTGTAAGAGGCGGTGCTACAGTTATTCTTGCAATGGGAGACGGAAGGAAAGCTGCAGCGGCAATGGATAAATATATTAAAGAAAAAATTAAAAAATAATAAAGCCATGACTGATTTAACAACAAGATACCTCGGATTAACTTTAAAGAATCCTATAATTGCCGCAAGTTCAGGGCATACAGGAACGGTTCATTATGTTAAGGAATTAGAAGAAAACGGTGTGGGTGCCGTTGTTTTAAAATCCGTTTTTGAAGAAGAAATTCTGAATGAATTGAATAAACATATGAATGCTGATGATGAATTTCAAAGTAATATTGAATTTTTGGATTATTTGGATTATGAATTAAAAGATGACAGTGTAAATAAATATGTTGATTTAATTAAAGAAGTTAAAAAATCTGTATCTGTTCCGGTAATTGCAAGCGTAAATTGTGTTTCGGCACATGAATGGACTGATTTTGCAAAAAAAATTGAAGAAGCCGGTGCCGATGCTCTTGAACTGAATATTTTTTTAATGCCTTCCGACACAAAAAAAACAGGACAGGAAATAGAAGAAACATACTTTACCATTATTAAAAAAGTATTGAATACAGTTAAAATTCCCGTTGCTGTTAAAATGAGTCAATATTTTTCTAATTTAGGAAATATGATTCAACGATTGTCGGAAACCGGAATATCGGGCTTGGTATTATTTAATCGTTCATACAGTCCTGATATTGATTTAAATAAAATGGAAATTGTGTCATCAAACGTGTTCAGCCGACCTGAAGATTATACTTTACCTTTAAGATGGGTTGCAATGACATCTGATCATACAAAATGTTCATTAGCTGCTTCTACAGGCATTCATAATGCAAAAGCAATGATTAAATTATTATTAGCCGGAGCATCTGCCGTTCAAGTTGCATCAACTATTTATATTAACGGTCCGGAACAAATCAATAAAATGTTGACAGAATTAGAAGATTGGATGAGTAAAAATAATTACTTAAATATCAATCAGTTTAAAGGAAAGTTAAGTCAAAAAAATGTTAATAATCCGGCTGAATTTGAACGAGTTCAATTTATGAAATATTTTAGCGACAGAGAAGTTAATTAGGATTTGCTGAAAAATGCTAAAATATATAATATTCAATTAGTTATCAAAACATTTGTGTA
>JAJRUH010000022.1 GCA_024277895.1 Bacteroidota bacterium
AAAATAATTCCGGTAAAAATTAATGAAGCCAAAGCCGTTCCCAATACTATTTTTTTATGCTCATACGACCATTTCAGAACCGGTTTATATGATTTGGTTATGATATTCATTAAAATAACCGACGGATTTCTTTTTGAAAGTTTTTTGGGTTTAAGGAATAATGCAGATGCTACGGGCAGCCAAGTAAATCCGAATACCATAGCCCCTATAATTGCAAAACTGAATGTGAGAGCCATCGGTCTGAACATTTTACCTTCTACTCCGGTAAGTGATAAAATAGGAATTAAAATAATAAGGATAATTACTTGCCCGAAAACTGCGGAACTCATCATTTTGCCGGCTCCTTCGGCAGTTATTTTATCATATAAACTTTGTCTTTTTTCTTTTGGTGTATTTTTTATCTCACTTCTTTTGAGTATCAGACTGAACATAATAAATTCGACCAAAATAACCGCCCCGTCAATAATTATTCCGAAATCTAAAGCTCCCAAACTCATCAAATTTGCATCAATTCCGAAGATGTACATCAAAGATATGGTGAACAACAGAGCTAAAGGAATTATTGATGCTATTATGAGTGCCGAACGAACATCTCCGAGTAAAAGCATTACTACAAGAATGACGATAATACTTCCGAGAAGCAAGTTTTCAACAATCGTAAAACTTGTTTTTGCCAAAAGCTCGCTACGGTCTAAAATAGGATTTATGTAAACGCCTTCGGGCAATATTTTTTGCAGCTCGTTAATTTTTTTGTGAACGGCATTAATTACATCTTGCGAATTTGCATCTTTAAGCATCATAATTTGTCCTAAAACCTTTTCGCCTTCGCCGTTTGCGGTTATTGCACCGAATCTGTTGGCATATCCGGTTTTTACTTCGGCAATGTCTTTTATCAGAACAGGTTTATTGTCGTTTTTCTTAACAACAATATTTTTTATGTCTTCAATCCCTTTTAATAATCCGTTTCCGCGAATGAAGAAACTTTGGTTTCCTTTTTCGATATATGCCCCGCCTGCAATTGAATTATTGTTTTCCATTGCATCGAGAACTTCTGATACCGAAATGTTATAGTTATAGAGTTTTTGCGGATTTATTGAAACTTCAAATTGCTTTAAATATCCGCCCCACGAGTTTATTTCTACAACACCGGGAATGCCTGCTAAATTTCTTTTTACCAGCCAATCCTGAATGGTTCGCAATTTCATAGCATCATATTTGTCTTCATAACCCGGTTTTACGTCTAAAGTGTATTGATATATTTCGCCCAAACCGGTTGTTATGGGACCTAAAGACGGCGAACCGAAACCTTCGGGAATATTTTCTTTTGCAACTTTTATTTTCTCTTCAATTAACTGACGAGGTAAATAAGTTCCTAATTTTTCATCGAATACTATAGTTACTACAGACAGTCCGAATTTTGAAACGGAACGTATTTCCTGAACTCCGGGAAGATTTGCCATTTCAAGTTCTATGGGATATGTGATAAATTGTTCAATATCCTGAGTTGACAAATTAGTTGAAACGGTTATTACCTGAACTTGATTGTTTGTAATATCCGGAACCGCACCAACCGGAATTCTCGAAAGAGAAAACAATCCGAAACCGGTAACGGTAACCGTAAAAAGCAGAATAATCAGCTTGTATTTTATACTGAAATTAATTATTGATTTTATCATATATTATTTGTGAATTGAATATAAGTTTATCCGGTAAGAAAAATGCAAAAAAAAGCCATAGGATTTGATAACTCTACGGCTTTTAGGTTTGGTATAATGAATTAGAGTTTTTTATGGCATAACCACCAGTCGAAACATTCGTGTTCGCCTTGTTTCGCTTTTTCGAGGCGGTCTTTTGACATTTCGACGGTTGTTGCCGGCGGAACGATAACGCGATCGTTTAGTATTTCATTTTCAGGCCAGTTTGCCGGAATTGCAACTCCGTTTTTGTCGGATACCTGCATTCCTTCTACTGCTCTTAAAATTTCGTCCATATTACGTCCGAGTTCTTGCGGATAGTAGAAAATAATTCTGATTTTTCCTTTATCGTCAACGATAAATACTGCTCTTACGGTGTTTGTTCCTTTGCCGGGGTGAATAAGTCCGAGAGTTTCGGCAACTTTTCCGGTGTCGGCAATAATGGGGAATTGAATTTCTACATTCATATTGTCTTTAATCCATTCTTCCCATTTTATGTGTGCAAAAACCTGATCGACACTTAATCCTATGAGTTCGCAATTTAATGCTCTGAATTTATCGTAACGTTGCTGAAAAGCTACAAATTCGGTTGTGCAAACCGGTGTAAAATCGGCAGGGTGGCTGAATAATACGAACCATTTTCCTGCATAATCAATAGGTAATATTTTTATACCGTGCGTTGTTTGGACTTCTATTCTGGGAAAGTCGTCGCCTAATAAAGGCATTCCTTTTTTTTCTTCCATTTTATTAGAGTTTTTAAATTTTTAATTAAAAAATAAGAGTTTTTGTTTTGAGACTTTCCAAGTCTTCAAGACTTGGAAAGTCAATTTTTTTTAGTAATTAGTTTCTTTAATTTCGAAATACGATTGCGGATGCAGGCAAGCCGGACATACTTTCGGTGCTTTTTCGCCTTCGTGAACATAGCCGCAATTACGACATTTCCAGTAAATTTTTCCGTTACGTTCGAATACTTTTCCGGATTCTAAGTTGTCATATAAGGTTTTGTATCGTTTTTCGTGTTCTGCTTCTACTTTTGCAATCATTTTGTATGCTGTTGCTATTTCTTTAAATCCTTCTTCTTCTGCAATTTTGGCAAATTCCGGATAAAGTTCTGTCCATTCTTCATTTTCACCTTCAGCAGAAGCTTTTAAATTTTCTAAAGTAGTTCCTATTTTTCCTGCAGGGTATGTAGCTGTAATTTCTACCATATTTCCTTCTAAGAATTTGAAAAAACGTTTAGCATGTTCTTTCTCATTAAGTGCCGTTTCAGCAAAAATAGCTGAGATTTGTTCCAAACCTTCTTTCTTTGCTTGTTTCGAGAAATAATCGTAACGCATTCTTGCCTGTGATTCACCGGCGAATGATTTTAATAAATTTTGTTCTGTTTTTGTTCCTTTTAAACTTTTCATAATGTAAAAATTTTAATTATCAATTATATTTAATTTCTGAAAATTCTTCTTTGCCGACACCACAAGTCGGGCATTTCCAATCATCCGGCAGGTCTTCAAATTTTATTTTTTCAATATTGTTATCATAGATATGTCCGCAAACTGAACACTTGTAAATTTTAAATTTTATTTTTTTATTTTTTGTATTTTCTTTTTTGATATATGTCGGAGCATTTTTTGGGGCAATTCCTTTCTTTACATCTTTATAATAAGCATATGTTAAAGGTGTTTCGGCATTCTCAATCATTTGAGCATCAAATAATTCTCCGATAAATAATAAATGTGAATTTATATCAATTGTATCAGTTAATTTAAATTCTAAGTATGCAATACTGTCGTTTGTGAAAATCGGAGTTCCTGTTTTTCCGTATTTAATATTAAATCCTTCTGATTTATTGAAATTTTTACCGCTTTTAAAACCAAAATTTCCTATTGTTTCGGATTTTGTTTCTTGTTTTAGTATTGAAACCGAAAAACTTTTATGTTTTCTTATCAATTCACTTGTATAATTATTTTTATTACAACTAATTGCAAACTTTGCAGGTTCGGAAGTTATTTGAAAAACCGTATTTGCAATATATCCGTTAGCTTTTTCTTTGTTGCCGGAACTAACTATGTATAAGCCGTATGAGATATAATTTAATGCTTTTTTATTTATCATTTTGTTGAGATTTTAATTTTCTGATGCACATAATTTGCAAATGCCTTTAATCATAATGTCTGTCTTGTTAAATATGAAGTGCTCCAAACCTTTGTATTTTAAGTCATTGTAGTTGTAATCAAAGTCGTAAATTTTACCGCATCTTTCACATTTAAAATGACCGTGAATATTCTTTCTGGCATCATATCTTATTTCATTTTCTTCAATATTTACACTTTTTATCAATTTTTGTTCTTCAAATAATTTTAAAGTATTATAAACCGTAGTTTTTGATAATGTCGGTATTTCATTTGACAATGTTTTGAAAATAGTGTCAACAGTTGGGTGAATATTGTTATTTACAATGTATTCGTAAATTTTTATTCTGTGATAAGACGGTTTTATACCATATAGTATTAATTCGTCACTTATGTTTTGTATCAGTTGCATAATTGTAATGATTATAAAATAAAAAACATTGCAAATTTATAATAATAGTATGAAATATACAAATTTTATATCATATTTTTCAAAAGTGTGATATAATAATAAGATAATCAGTTACTTAGGTGTAAATAAAAATTAGAGTCTGATAATTTCCGAAGCTTCTTGTCTTGAAGTAAGTAAAATTTTATATTTTTTGTAAAGGTGAGAAAACGTTTGTTTAACAATGTCGTGTGTATTATTTACAGCTGAAATATGAGAAAAAAATAAAGTTTTTAATTTTTGAGAAGCATAATTTTCAATGAGCTCTTTTGCCTGAAGATTGGATAAATGCCCTTTTGATGAACTGACTCTTTGTTTGAGGTAGTATGGATATAATCCGTTCATAAGCATATCTTCATCATAATTAGCTTCCAAAAAGACGGCATCACATTCGGAAAGTTCTTGGTGTAATGTTTCGTTGGTCTCTCCTATATCGGTCATTACTCCGATGTTTTTTCCGTTAATTTCTATTCTGAAACTACAAGGATCTGCAGCATCATGATTTTTTTTGAAGGAATGAATTTTTATATTATCTATTTTATAAGGAGTTCCGGGTTCAAAAAAACCGAAATTATCGGCTTTATTTTTATCATAACATTTACGATAAGTTTTTTTTGTGTAAAATACGGGAATGCCGAGTTTCTTTGATGTTACACGTGCCCCTTGTATGTGATCGGAATGTTCGTGGGAAATAAAAATTGCTTTTATTTTATTTTTATTCAAACCGGCTTCGTTTAACCGCTCAATTAAGCGTTTATAATAAATGCCGATATCAATTAATATTGCTGAATTTTCATTTCCGATGTAGTAACAATTTCCGTTACTGCCGGATGCCAATGCACAAATTTCTGTCATAAATTTTTTTGTAAAGAAAAGAATAATTTCAGAAATTCTGATTTTAAAATAATATTAAATGAATAATTTATTCTTTAATAATTTTATATATATTTGCAAACTTTAAATTTTAGAACTAAAATAATATAATCATTTAAAAATGGCTACATTACAAAGAATACGAAATGCAGGACCGATAATTGTAATAGTAATCGGCTTAGCATTGGTCGCTTTTTTATTGGGAGATGTTAATAAACTTTTCTCTCGCTCAGAAAAAGATGTTGCAGAGATTAACGGAACTCCTGTTACAATTCAGGAATATCAAGCAAGGTATAAGAATTATGAAGAAAGTATGAAAACGCTTACCGGAAAATCTTCTTTAGATGAACAAAATCAAAAATTCGTTAAAAAGCAAGTTTGGGATAAAATTGTAAAAAAATATGCACTTTCTTCTGTTTATGATAATTTAGGACTGGGAGTCAGTGACTTAGAACTTGCAAAAATAGTCAGCGGAGAAAATATACAAACAGGACTTGATCCTTTGACACGACAAATATTTACTGATCCTAACACTCGACAGTTTAATGCAAAAGCTGCAGTTAATTTCTTTTCAAATGCAAATCAGTCCGAAGAGAGTTTGCAAGTTGCTAAATTTTTGGAGAATGAAATGCGTGATAACAGAGAATATACAAAATATACATCTTTAATTTTAAAAGGCTTAAATATTACTGATTTTGAAGCTAAGAAGTTGTATAAAGATCGTGTTAATATTGTTGATTTTGATTATACGACTAAAAAATACAGTTCAATTCCTGACAGTACAATTTCGGTTTCGGAAGCAGAACTTCAAACGTATTACGATAATCATAATAATGATTTTGAACAAAAAAAATCTCGTGATATAGAATATGTTACATTAAATGTTATTCCTTCTGCCGATGATTATAAAACAGCAAAAAAGGATATTGAATATTACATACAGGAATTTGGCGAAATCTCAGTTGATACTTCAATAAATGAAATTATTGATTATGTAAATGCTAATTCAGAAGTTCCTTTCAGCGATGCTCACCTTACTCTTGCTGAACTCGGAGACACTGCTTTGTTCTATGCATCTCCGGATTCTGTTTTCGGACCTGTTTTGGAAAACGGATCTTATGTATTAAAACGTGTTTTCGACAGAGTTAACATACCTGATACCGTCGGAGCACGCCATATATTAATTAAAGTTGACGGACAAGGTATTAAAGACATGGCAAGAGCTGAAGAAATTGCCGACAGTCTGAAAGTTTTAATAAAAAACGGTGCTGATTTTGCTCAATTGGCAAAAGATAATTCTGCCGATCAAGGTTCCGCACAAAAAGGCGGAGATCTCGGGAAATTTACTGAAGGACGAATGGTAAGGGCATTCAGTGATGCTTGTTTTAAAGGTAAAACCGGTGATTTGTTAATTGTCAAAACTCAATACGGAGTTCATTTAATTGAAATTACTTACCAAAGCAGTCCTAAAAAAGAAAAAGTAAGGCTTGCTGAAATAGTTAACAAAGTAAGACCGGGTAATAATACGATTAGTGAATATTATGCCAAAGCTACAGCTTTATCTGCAAATTCAGGAAATAATATTGAAAAATTTGATCAATTAATAGAGAAAGATCATTTAACAAAGAAAATTGCGACTGAAATAACTCCCGAAACAGAAATTATTGCCGGTATAGATAATCCTGAGCCTATTATTCGTTGGATTTTTAAAGATGAAACCGGCAAAGGCAGTGTTTCAGAACCATTTCAAGACGGAGATGTTTTTATTGTAGTTGCCGTAACAGAGGTAAGAAAAGACGGTATTGCTCCTTTAGAACAAGTTAAAGATTTTGTAACTGCAAAAGTAATCAAACAAAAGAAAGGTAAAATATTGGCTGAAGAAATGCAAGATGTTACGACTTTTGATAAAACTGCGGAGAATATCAGTTTTTCATCCTCAAGACTAAATAACGACGGTATTGAATATGCTGTAATTGCAACTGCAACTCAGTTGGAAAAAGATAAAATTTCAAAACCGATTATAGGAGAAAACGGTGTTTATGTTTTAAAAGTTACATCTAAAACAAGTGCCGGCAAAGTTGAAGATAAAGATGCAGTTAATGATAAAAGAAATGCAGAAAGAAGATTATATTTTACTGTTTCCCGAAAAATATTTGATGCCTTAAAAGATGCTGCTGACGTAAAAGACGACAGAAGTAAATTCTTTTAAAATCTAATGATATATAATTAGAAAATCCGAGCAGTTACTGTTCGGATTTTTTATTATTAGTCTCGTTTTCATTTTTATAGTACCATTTTATTTCTGAAATATCTTCAAAAAAACTTTCAGGATTTGAAAAATCATAAAGAAATTTATCATCATTATCATTGGTTTCATTCTCAGTGCTGATTTTAATATTTTTAGGTGCAAATATAAATGCGGAAACCAAACCCGTTATTGCTCCGAATAAATGCGATTCCCACGAAACTTCCGGTTTTAAAGGTAAAACACCCCACACCATGCCGCCGTAGATAAAAATAATTAATAATGAGAGTGCTGCTAAAGAACGGTTTTTTTGAAGCAATCCCGAAAAAAATAAGAAAGAAGCAAAACCGTAAATCATTCCGCTTGCACCTATATGATAGGCAGGTCGGGCGGCTAACCAAACCCAAAATCCCGAAAACAACCATATTATTAAAAAAACTTTATAGGCAGATTCTTTATAAAAATAAAACAAACCTGTTCCTAACAGTAAAAACGGAATTGTATTCGAAAATAAATGTTCAAAACTTCCGTGTATAAACGGTGCCGTAATTATTCCCGTTAAGCAATTTAATCTTTGCGGATAAATTCCGTAGGTATATAAATGAAGATTTAATGAATATTCGATAATTTTTATTAACCACATTATTATTAAGAACAATAAAGGAACCGTTAAACTTAATTTTAATCTTATTTTCTCAATATTATTCATTAATTTTACCTTTTTAATACAAATGTAATTATTAATAAAAATATTTTGCAAGAAATCAGATGAAGTTTGAAATAATAAAAAGAGATGCAGATTCAAAAGCAAAAACAGGAGTTTTGCATACCGATCACGGAAAAATTTAAACTCCTATATTTATGCCGGTAGGAACAATCGGCTCGGTTAAAGCAGTTCATCAAAAAGAATTGGACGAAGATATAAAAGCTCAAATAATTTTGGGAAATACTTATCATTTGTATTTGCGTCCCGGAGTAAAAATTCTCGAACAAGCCGGCGGATTACACAAATTTATGAATTGGAATAAACCGATTTTAACCGACAGCGGCGGATACCAAGTTTTTTCGCTTTCGGATATAAGAAAAATTACAGAAGAAGGGGTTCGATTCAGTTCACATATTGACGGGTCAAAACATTTATTCACACCTGAAAGCGTTGTAGAAACAGAACGTTCGATAGGTGCCGATATTATGATGGCTTTGGATGAATGTCCTCCGCATCCGGCAGATTATGAGTATGTTAAGAAATCTATGGAATTAACGCATCGCTGGCTTGAAAGAGGAGTAAAACATTTTAAAAAAACTTTCGGAAAATACGGATATAAACAAGCATATTTCCCTATAGTACAGGGAGGAACATACAAAGACTTACGTTTGCAATCTGCCGAATTTATTGCATCTCAACAATGCGACGGAAATGCAATAGGCGGTTTGTCGGTAGGAGAACCCGTCGAAATGATGTATGAAATGATTGAATTGGTGAATACAGTATTGCCTGATGATAAACCGCGTTATTTAATGGGTGTAGGTACACCTGAAAATATTTTGGAGGGTATTACTCTCGGAGTTGATATGTTTGATTGTGTAATGCCGACACGAAACGGCAGAAACGGAATGTTGTTTACTTGGAAAGGTCGTATTAATATTAAAAATAAAAAATGGGAAAATGATTTTTCTCCTTTAGATGAATTCGGAACATCTTTTGTCGATAGTTTTTATTCAAAAGCATATGTGCGTCATTTGATGAAATCGCAAGAACGACTTGCTGCTCAAATTGCAAGTATTCATAACTTGGCTTTTTATTTGGAATTGGTAAGAGTTGCAAGAGAAAAAATAAATGACGGAACTTTTTCGCAATGGAAAAATAAGGCAATAAAACAATTATCTGTAAGGTTATAATATTATGAGAAAAAAATACATTCAATTATTAGTCGTTATTATGCTTATAACGATAGTGCTTTTAATTTTTGTGCAACTGGCATGGGTTGACAAAGCATTAATAATTGAAGAACAGGTATTTAAGGATAAAGTAAATAAATCACTTTTTGAGATTGTAAAAATTGCGGAGGAAAGAGAAGCTTTACTGCAAATAACCCACTCATCCGTACCGTTCGGGAAAGATACTTCTGATACAGGAAGTAAGTTTTTATTTGAGAAAAATTTTATTGAAGATGAAAATGACGTGAGTGAAGAAAAAGATTCACTTAATCGTGATTCGATAAATGCAAAAAGAACAATCTATTATCTTAAAGGTGATTCTCTTTACAGAATTGATGCCGGTGTTCAGGATTCTTCAGGAAATTACAAAGAGTTTACTCAAGATGATTTAAAAAAACGAATTATCGGAAATATCAGTAAAAAAACAATTTTTATTCAGGATATTTTAAATCGTCTAATTTCAAACGAAACATCCGTCGATAAACGTTTAGAAGCAGTTCAGATAAAACAAATAATAGCTAATGTGTTTAGTCATAACAAAATAAGTTATCAATATTTTTACGGAGTCAGAAACCAGGAAAATGAATTCTCGGTAAAATCTCCGGGATTTAATGCCGAGTCCTCAAATCATACCTATGAAATTCAATTATTTCCTAATGATATATTACCTTCAGAATATTATCTTGTTGTGTATTTCAAAAGGAATAAGCATTTAATGCCTAAAGATATTCCGAAACAAATGATTATTTCAATTATTATTACAATTATTATTACAATTACTTTTACCTTTATTATTTATCTTATTTTAAAACAAAGGAAACTCTCTGAATTGAAAAATGATTTTATTAATAATATGACACACGAACTTAAAACACCAATTTCAACAATTTCGTTAGCATCACAAATGTTGAATGACGATACTATTCATATTGATAAAAATAAAGTAGATTCGATAACAAAAATTATTAATGACGAAAGCAAACGCCTTGAATTCCAAATAGAAAAAGTATTGCAGATTTCTTTATTCGAAAAAGGAAATATTCATTTTAATATTCAGGATATTAATATACATGAAATAATAGAAACTGCTGTGTTAAATACAGATATTAAAGTTAAAAACAAAGGCGGCAAAATAAGTAAAGAATTAAAAGCAGAAAAACATATAATTAAAGGGGACAAACTGCATTTGACTAATATTTTCTTCAATTTAATTGATAATGCCGTTAAATATTCCAAAGAAGACAGACCTCCGAAAATTTTTGTAAAAACAGAAAATTCTGAAAATAAAATAAAAATTATTATTTCAGATAACGGTATAGGTATTAATAAAGAAGGACAAAAAAAGATTTTTAATAAATTTTATCGAGTTCCGACCGGAAATGTACATGATGTAAAAGGTTTCGGATTAGGATTAAGTTATGTAAAAAGAATTGTTGACGAACACAACGGACATATTTCCGTAAAAAGTGAGTTGAATGTCGGTACGGATTTCATTCTTTACTTTCCTTTATCTGAAACAAAAAATAAAATAAAATAAATTTGACAAAAAATGTTAAACACATAAAAGGAATGATTTTCGCAGATAAGAATTTTATCTGAAAACAGTTAAACAATAATATTATTTGTAATCATTAAAAACCATAAATAAAAAAACTATGAAGAAAATTAAAATTTTGTTAGCTGAAGACGATGTAAATCTGGGATCTTTACTGCAACAATATTTAGAAGCTAAAGATTTTGATACTCAACTATATACTGATGGTGAAGCCGCATATAACGCATACATGAAAAATGAATTTGATTTGTGTATATTAGATGTGATGATGCCAAAAAAAGACGGATTTGAATTAGCAAAAAATTTTAAAGCCGTAAATGATGCAGTCCCCGTAATTTTTCTTACGGCAAAAGTACTCAAAGAAGATGTTTTAAAAGGTTTTAAACTGGGTGCAGATGATTATATTACAAAACCTTTTAATATGGAGGAACTTCTTTATCGTATTGAGGCTGTTTTAAGACGATTCGGAAGAGAAATCGTTGAAGAACAATCTGTATTTCAGATAGGAACAATTCATTTTGATTCTAATTCTCAGACAATAAAAACCGGAGATAATGCCGAAATTAATAAACTGACATCTAAAGAATCTGATTTGCTGAAATTACTCTGTCAATATCAAAATTCTGTTATGCGCAGAGACTTTGCTTTGAAAGCAATATGGGGAGTCGATAATTATTTCAATGCCAGAAGTATGGATGTATATATTACTAAATTAAGAAAAATACTGCAGGCCGATCCCAATATTAAAATAATTAATAAACACGGCGAAGGCTATAAATTAATTGTTGGTGAAGAATAAGAGTAAGTAATTGACCGTAAATTGTTTATAAAATAAGAATATTATGTCACAAATTTTGCAAATAAAAGCTCGTCAAATTTTAGATTCCTGCGGAAATCCGACTATTGAAACAGAAGTGATGACAAATCAGGGAGTTACGGGAAGAGCGTCAGTTCCGTCAGGCACATCTGTCGGGAAATATGAAGCTGTTGAATTACGAGATAATGATAAAGGTTTTTTTCTGGGAAAAGGCGTATTGCGTGCTGTTTCTAATGTAAATAAGATTTTTGCAGAAGAATTAAAAGGAGCAAATATATTTGATCAAAGCGGTATTGATGCTGCTATGATTGAGCTTGACGGCACAAAAGATAAATCAAATATCGGGTCAAACGCTGTTTTAAGTGTATCACTTGCCGTAGCACGAGCAGCTGCACACAGTACGGGACAAAGTTTGTTCAGATATATCGGCGGCGTTAATGCCGATACTCTACCTATACCGATGATGAATATTGTAAACGGCGGGAGTCAGGCTGATAATAATCTTGATATCCGGGAATTTATGATTATACCGCTTGGTGCACAACAATTTAGTGAAGCTTTAAGAACGGGTGCTGAAATTTTTCAACATTTAAAATTAGTTCTGAAGAAAAATAAATATTCCGTAAATGTAGGTAATGACGGAGGATTTGCCCCAAATTTAAAATCGCATGAAGAAGCGTTTGAATTGCTTTTGAAAGCTGTTGAAAATGCAGGTTATAAAGCCGGTAAAGATGTTGTATTTGCTGTAGATGCTGCAGCATCAGAATTTTACGACAAAAAGAAAAAGAAATATCATCTGAAATCTTTGAAAAAATATTTAAGTTCTGAAGAACTTATTAATTATTGGGATAAATTAACAGAAAATTATCCTATTGTATATTTGGAAGACGGCTTGCATAAGGATGATTGGGCAGCTTGGAAAATATTGAATGAAAAAATCGGAGACCAAATCCAAATTGTGGGAGACGATTTATTTGTAACAAATCCTGAACGATTGATGAAAGGATTCGAAAATAATGCTGCAAATGCAATTGTAATAAAGCCAAATCAAATAGGAACTTTAACAGAAACAATTAACACCGTTAATTTAGCAAAGAAAAACGGATATAATACAATTATCAGTCATCGTTCCGGAGAAACCGAAGATACTTTTATTGCAGAATTAGCCGTTGCATTAAATACCGGAATGATAAAAGCCGGGTCTTTATCAAGAACCGATCGCTTGGCAAAATATAACGAATTGCTGCGAATCGAAGAATTTTTGGGCATTTCGGCAAGGTACGGAATATTTTGATTTAGAATTTGTTAAAGATATGTTTGAAAATTTATTTCGGAGCAATACGGTATAAAAATACTGCTACAATTGTAAAAATAATATTAGGTGTCCAAGCTGCTAATATTGGTGAAAATCCTCCTTTTATAGAAAATTGTGCCGCAATTTGCATTAAAAATATATATACAAAACTGATTAATACTCCTATTCCTAATTTTAACCCGGCTCCGCCTTTGGTTTTTCTTGAAGCTAAAGATACACCGATTAAAGTTAATATGAAAGTTGAAAACGGAAATGCTGTTCTTTGCTGTTTTTCAATAATATAAGTATTAATATTGGACTCACCTCGCAGTTTCTTTTCGGCAATATATTTATTAAGTTCAAAATAATCCATTGTAGATTTTTCTGTATCTCGTCGCTTAAAATCTATGGGTGTAATATTTAATGCAGTATCAATCTTCATTCCTTTGGTAATAACATCTCTGTTCCGGTGTATTCTTCTTATATAATAATTATAAATTGTCCATTTATTAATAGTACTGTCCCAAACTACTTTTTTCGACATTAGTTTAGAAATTAATTTATTGCCTTTGAAATGTTCTATTGAAAATTTATTTCCTGTGTTTGTTAACGTATTAAAACTTTCCATATAAATAAAAATACCGGGACTGATTTGTTTGTGAATATTTCTCTCGCTGTTATAGTATGTCCCGTTTATGTATGTATTTTCAAAATTTAATCTTTCCCTGTTTGCCGGCGGAATTATAAAATTACTTAAGAAAAAAGAAGCAACCGCAAGAATGAGTGCAGAAATAAAATAAGGATACATTAATCGCTGAAAACTTATTCCCGAACCGAGAATTGCAATAATTTCCGAATTATCAGCCATTTTTGACGTAAAAAAAACAACGCTTATGAAAACAAAAAGAAATAAAAATAAATTGGTATAGAACGGAATAAAATTAAAATAATATCTGAAAATAATTTCATGCAAAGGAACTTGTTTTTCGATAAAAGCACCAATTTTTTCAGATATATCAATTACAACAGCTAAACTTATAATTAATATAATGGAAAAAATAAACGTTCCCAAAAATTTTTTTATAATATATCGATCAAGTATTTTAAGCATTAAATAATTTTTATTTATGAAACATTTCTTTTTCCGTAAAATTGTTTCAGCGATAAATTTTGTGTAAAAATATCTAAATAAAAGTAAAGCAAAAAATAAAAGCACTCAATAGAAGAGTGCTTTTGTAAAAATAGTATAAAATAAAATTAATTTTCATCTTCTTCTTCGGCTTCGTGAGCTTTAATTAAGTCATTTTGAATATCTCCCGGAACAGGAGCATATTCAGAAAATTCCATTTCAAAAGTAGCTCTTCCGCCCGAAATTGAACTTAAAGCTGTTGCGTATTTTGTAATTTCAGCCAAGGGTACTTTTGCCTTAATAACTTCAAATCCGTTGGCACTGCTCATACCCAAAATAATGGCTCTTCTTCCTTGAAGATCACTCATTACGTCTCCCATATTTTCTGAAGGAACCATAACATCTAAATTATAAACGGGTTCTAAAATCTTGGGTCCGGCTTTTTTAAAGGCATCAGAAAATGCTTTAGAACCGGCAATTTTAAATGAAATCTCGTTTGAGTCAACATCATGCATCTTTCCGTCGTAAACCATAACACGAATATCTCTGGCATAGCTCCCGGTAAGCGGACCGTTTTCCATTTTTTCCATTAATCCTTTTATAATTGCGGGCATATAGTTTTTGTCAATAACACCGCCGACAATACAGTTATAGAAAACCAACTTTCCGCCCCATTTCAAATCAATAACATCTTCATCTCTGACATTTACGGTAATTTCTTTTCCGTTTAATTTATATGTACCCGGTTTCGCTTTCCCTTCTTCGTGGGGCTCAATAATCATATGAACTTCTCCGAATTGTCCGGCACCGCCCGATTGTTTTTTATGACGATAATCTGCCTGAGCTGCTTTTGTAATTGTTTCTCTGTAAGGGATTTTAGGAGCAATAAATTCGGCTTCAACTTTAAAAATATTATCTAAATGCCATTTTAATGTATTCAAGTGGTGATCCCCTTGTCCGTGAATAATTAATTGCTTCAATTCTTTGGAATACTCAAGAATATATGTAGGATCTTCGTCTCTTAATCGATGTAAATATTCACCTAATTTTTCTTCATCAGATTCGCTTAATGCTTTAATTGCTTTTCTGAATTTAGGATTCGGATAGTCAATATCCTTAAATTTAAAATCGCAGCCTTTTTCATTCAATGTGTCACCGTTTGACGTACTTTTTAATTTCACGGTTGCACCTATATCTCCTGCAACAATTGAACTTATATTTTCTCTGTTTTTTCCGTTAGAAGCAAAAATTTGAGAAATACGTTCTTTGTTTTGATTACTTTGGTTTATTAAATCTTCATTTTCACTAATTTCTCCTGACATTACTTTAAAAAACAAAACTTCACCGAGATGTTCCTCAACACTTGTTTTAAAAACAAATAATGATTTAGGACCGGCGGCATCCGGTTTAACCTCTTTTTCATCAGCAGTTATTATTGCAGGCATGTCTGCCGGTGAAGGTAAGGCATTTTGAATAAAATCGAGTAACCTGCGAGTACCCATATTTTGTTTTGCAGCCGTACATAAAACAGGGAACATTCCTCTATCCAAAATTCCTTTAAGAATTCCTTCTCTCATTTCATCTTCTGTAAGCGTTTCTTTTTCAAAAAAAGTTTCCATTAAAGATTCATCATTCTCGGCTGCTGACTCAATTAATACCATTCTCAATTCTTGAGCTTTATCTGCTTCTTCAGCCGGAATATCCAAAATTTCGGGATTGCTTCCGTCTGAAGCCCATTTATACATCTTCATCGTAATGAGATCTATAATTGAACTGAACTCAGAGCCTTGATTTACAGGATATTGTATGATTGTAATATTATTTGATAACTGTTCTTTGGCAAGCTCAATTGTTTTCTCAAAATTTGTTTTATCGTGATTTAAGTGATTCGCAATGATAATAACAGGTTTATGAAATTTTTCGGCTAATCTCCAATGAATTTCTGACCCTACTTCAATGCCGTTTTGAGTATTTAAAAAAAGTAAAGTAGTATCGGCAACAGATATTGAAGAAACAGCTCCTCCTATAAAATCAAGAGCACCGGGAGCATCTAAAATATTAATTTTTGTATTATTCCATTCGGTATGTAAAACGGATGAAAAAACAGAACCTTCTTGTTCGTGTTCTACAGGTTTATAGTCGGATAAAGTTGTTTTCGTATCAATACTTCCTCTTCTTTGAATTTTTTTCCCTTCAAAAGCCATATTCTCGGCTAAAGTAGTTTTTCCGCTTCCGGCATGCCCTGCAAGAGCAATATTCCTGATATCTTTTGTCTTATAAACTTTCATCGGATATTTATTTAAAATTTTATTAGATAAAACATTATTTTTTTAAGTGCCGACAAAAATAATAAAAAAATAATAATATTCAAGTTTTGATATCGTATTACAGTTTATGTTGATATGTTATATAATATTCTTTGCATATAAAAAGAGATTAATACAGTGATGTTGCAATGAGATTGATACAGGTAAATCTCTGTGGTATCCGATAATTAAAATATATACTTTAACCCCTTTAGAGACAAATTTGCTTCTGTCTTTTTTTGAAAATACCTATGCTCCTTTTTTATAATACGTTCTTTCTTTTTAATTTATAAACAGATATCTGCTATTTTTGGTAAATATCATCCGCATTTCAGCAAAATTTAAAATTTTCTAAAAAAACTATTGCATTGAAAAAAAATAATTCTACCTTTGCAGCCCAAATTTTAAAATAAGTCAGAAATGCCTACAATTCAACAATTAATAAGAAAAGGTAGAAAAACAGTAAAAGGAAAAAGTAAATCTCCGGCATTAAATTCAAGTCCTCAAAAACGAGGAGTATGTGTCAGAGTTTATACAACTACGCCGAAAAAACCGAATTCAGCAATGCGAAAAGTTGCCAGAGTAAGATTGACAAACGGAAAAGAAGTTAATGCTTATATTCCGGGTGAAGGTCATAATCTGCAGGAACACTCTATTGTTTTGGTAAGAGGCGGAAGAGTAAAAGATTTGCCCGGTGTAAGATATCATGTTATAAGAGGGACTCTTGATACTCAGGGAGTTGACGACAGAACCCAAAGACGCTCTAAATACGGTACTAAAAAACCTAAGAAAAAATAATTATATTATATATTAAAGGTATATGAGAAATCAAAAGAAAAGAAAATTCGGAATTCAACTTGATCCGAAATTTAATGACAAAATGGTTACACAATTTGTCAATAATTTGATGTTAGACGGGAAAAAGAATATTTCGTTTGATATTTTTTATTCGGCACTTGACATTGTCGGGCAAAGAGCAAAAGACACTGAAAGTACACCGCTTGAAATTTGGAAAAAAGCAATTGTAAACATAACGCCCCAAGTTGAAGTTAAAAGCAGAAGAGTCGGCGGTGCGACATTTCAAGTTCCTACTGAAATTAATCCGGGCAGAAAAATGTCTATCAGTATGAAAAATATGATAAAATATGCAAGGGCAAGAAGAGGCAAATCAATGGCTGAGAAATTAGCTGCCGAAATTCTTGATGCATATAATGAAGAAGGAGGAGCTTTTAAAAGAAAAGAAGAAACACACAGAATGGCTGAAGCAAATAAAGCATTTGCACATTTCAGATTCTAAAAAGATAAATGGCAGCAGAAGATTTAAAATATTTGCGTAACATTGGTATCATGGCTCACATCGATGCCGGTAAAACTACAACAACCGAAAGGATATTGTATTATACCGGTGTGAATTATAAAATCGGGGAAGTCCATGACGGTCTTGCTACAATGGATTGGATGGAGCAAGAACAAGAACGCGGTATTACAATAACTTCTGCAGCAACTACAACTTATTGGAAACACAATGATATAAAATACAAAATCAACATAATTGACACACCCGGTCATGTTGATTTTACGGTCGAAGTCGAGCGCTCATTAAGAGTATTAGACGGTGCCGTTGCTGTATTTTGTGCTGTGGGCGGAGTCGAGCCTCAATCTGAAACTGTATGGAGACAAGCCGATAAATATCAAGTTCCGGTTATTGCCTTTGTGAATAAAATGGACAGAACAGGTGCTGATTTTTTCGGAGTTGTTGAACAAATAGAAGAAAAACTCGGAGCACATCCCGTACCGTTTCAATTGCCTATAGGTTCTGAAGAAAATTTTAAAGGTGTAATTGATTTAATTGAAAAAAAATCATATATTTGGAATAACGAAGACGAATACGGAGAAAAATATGAAATTTCCGATATAAGTGAAGAGTATAATGAAATCGTTGAAGAGTGGAGAGAACATTTAATTGAAAATGTTATTGAGAATGATGATGAAATGATGGAACAATTTTTTGAAGATCGCCGCAGTATTTCTGTTCTGGAGTTTAAAGAGGTTGCAAGAAAAGCAGTGTTGCTGAGAAAAATAATTCCCGTTTTTTGCGGTACGGCATTACGAAATAAAGGAATTCAAATGTTATTGGATGCCGTTGCGGATTATTTGCCGAGTCCTGTTGATATTCCTCCCGTTAAGGGAATTAATCCCAAAAATAATGATGAAGTCCTGAGAAACGCAGATAAAAATGAACCTTTATCTGCATTGGTTTTTAAAATATCAACTGATAAATATGTCGGAAAATTAGCCTATGTAAGGGTATATTCAGGTATTTTAAAAGCAAAATCACAAGTTTTTAATCCCAGAACAAAAAAACGTGAACGCTTAATGAATTTGTATCACATGCATGCAAATAAACAAATTGCTGTTGAAGAAGTTACAGCAGGTGATATTTGTGCAATAAGCGGATTTAAAGATATTCAAACAGGAGATACTCTCACTGCTGAAAATAAACAAGTAATTCTCGAAAATATTCAATTTCCCGAACCTGTAATCGGAATTGTAATTGAACCGAAAGTTCAAAAAGATATTGATAAATTAGCCGATTCATTACAAATATTGTCAGAAGAAGATCCTACTTTTAAAGTTAAAATTGATAAAAATACCGGACAAAGAATTATATACGGTATGGGGGAACTTCATTTAGAAATTATTACCGACAGATTAGAACGTGAATTTAATATTAAATGTAATAGAGGAAAACCTCAAGTATCGTATAAGGAAGAATTAACCAAAGAGGTATTACATCATGAAATTTTTGATAAAGATACTGCCGGAAAAGGAAAATTTGCTGAAATAACAGTAAAAATAGGACCTTTTAAAACTGATGATGAGACAGATAATTTTATATTTATAAACAGACTCAGTAAAGGTGTATTACCTGCTAATTATACGGAAGCAATTAAAAGAGGATTTATGCAGGCTATGAATAACGGACCGTTGGCAGGATATCCCTTGAATAACTTATCAGTCGAATTATTAGATGCAACTTATAAACAAGATGAATCTGATGACCTTTCATTTGAAATAGCAGCAAGACAAGCCTGCCGAATCGCATCTGTTAATGCAGCACCGGTACTCCTCGAACCTTTTATGGAAATTGAAGTACTGACTCCCGGAGAATATCTCGGTGATATCGTTTCAGATTTAAATAAAAGACGAGCTAAAATAAACGGAACATCAGAAAAAGCAAATATGCAGGTTATTCATACAGTTGCACCATTATCTGAAATGTTCGGTTATGTTACGATTCTCAGAACTTTAAGTTCGGGAAGAGCTTCTTCCGTTATGGAATTCTCACATTACGGTAAAGTAGAAGATAAAATATCAAATGAAATAATTGCAAGACTAACAGGAAAAATATTTGCTTAAAATTTTATATAAATGGCACAAAAAATCAGAATAAAATTAAAATCTTACGATCACAATTTGGTCGATAATTCGGCTGAAAAGATTGTAAAGACCGTTAAAACAACAGGAGCAGTAGTAAGCGGACCAATCCCTTTACCTACTCAAAAAAGAATCTTTACTGTTCTGCGTTCAACTTTTGTAAATAAAAAATCAAGAGAACAATTTCAACTCTCTTCATTCAAAAGATTGATTGATATTTACAGTTCAAATGCAAAAACTGTTGATGCATTAATGAAATTAGAACTCCCGAGCGGAGTTGATGTTGAAATAAAAGTGTAATTTTTTATTAATTAATAAAAGAAAGTAAAATGGCCGGATTAATCGGGAAAAAAATCGGAATGACATCCGTTTTCAGTGCCGAGGGAAAAAATATTCCATGCACTGTTTTAGAAGCCGGACCTTGTGTTGTTACTCAAATTAAAACGATTGACAACGACGGGTATGAAGCTGTACAATTAGCGTACGATGAAAAAAAAGAAAAAAGAACTAATAAAGCACAATCGGGGCATTTTAAAAATGCTAAAACTACTCCGAAAAGAAAATTAGTTGAATTTTCAACAGAAGAAGGAACTGAATACAAATTAGGAGATATTATTGATGTAGAAACATTTAATAATGACACTTGGGTTGATGTTACTGGATTTTCTAAAGGTAAAGGATTTCAGGGAGTTGTAAAAAGATATAACTTTAAAGGTGTAAACGATGCAACTCACGGACAACACAACAGATTAAGAGCACCGGGTTCTCTCGGAGCATCTTCATACCCTTCGAGAGTATTCAAGGGAATGCGTATGGCAGGAAGAACAGGAAACGACAGAGTCAAAGTTTTAAATCTTCGTATTCTTAAAATTATTCCTGAAAATAATATTATTATAGTAAAAGGATCCGTTCCGGGTCCGAAAGGTTCATATATCTTAATTGAAAAATAATGGAATTGAATGTATTAAATAAAGACGGAAAAGATACCGGCAAAAAAGTAACATTGTCTGACGAGATATTTGGTATTGAACCTAATGACCATGTTATATATTTAGATGTAAAACAACATCTGGCAAATAAAAGACAAGGTACTCATAAAGCAAAAGAAAGAGGCGAAGTAAAAGGAAGTACCAGAAAAATTAAAAAACAAAAAGGTACCGGTACTGCAAGGGCAGGAAGTATTAAAAGTCCGGTATTAAGAGGCGGAGGAAGAGTTTTCGGTCCCAGACCCAGAGATTATAGTTTCAAGCTTAATAAAAAAGTTAAACAATTAGCTCGTAAATCAGCTCTTTCTTACAAAGCTTCCGGCAATAATATTTTAGTTGTAGAAGACCTTGATTTTCAAATGCCTAAGACAAAAGCAATCATTGATTTTAAAAATAATTTAAAAATTAATGATAAAAAGTTGCTTTTAGTTTTATCAAATGAAAATAAAAACATATATTTGTCAGCTCGAAATTTAAAGAAGTCTAAAGTCTTAACGGTTTCACAATTAAATGCTTATGACGTTTTAAACAGTGAAACTCTGGTCTTAACAGAAGGCTCAATTGATAAAATTAACAAAGTTTTGGGCGTAAATCAAGAAAAATAAGATTATGAATATCCTTATTGAACCGATAATAACCGAAAAAATGACTGAAAAAAGTGAAAAACTTAATCAGTACGGGTTTATTGTCAAAAAAGATGCAAATAAGATTGAAATTAAAAAAGCTGTTGAAAAATTTTATAATGTTACCGTAGAAAGAGTAAATACAATGGTTTACGGAGGAAAACGAAGAGACCGTTTTACAAAACGCGGTTTAATTAAGGGAAGAACCAAATCATTTAAAAAAGCATTGGTTACATTATCCGACGGCGACACAATTGATTTTTACAGCAATATCTAAAAAAAGATGGGAGTTAAGAAATTAAAACCGGTTACACCCGGACAGAGACGAAAAATAGTTAACACTTTTGAGGAAATTACTGTTTCAAAACCTGAAAAAAGTTTAGTTAAAGGTAAGACTAAATCAGGAGGCAGAAATAACCAAGGGCGTATGACTATGCGTTATATAGGCGGCGGTCATAAGAAATCATACAGATTAGTTGATTTCAAAAGAAATAAAGACGGAGTTCCTGCGACAGTAAAAACAGTTGAATACGACCCGAACAGAACAGCATTTATTTCTTTATTATTTTATGCTGACGGAGAAAAACGATATATTATTGCTCCGAACGGTTTAAAAGTCGGAGATGTAATATTGTCAGGTAAAGATGTTGCTCCGGAAATAGGAAATACCTTATTTTTATCCGACATTCCTTTAGGAACCGTGGTACATAATGTTGAGTTACAACCCGGAAAAGGCGGAGAAATGGCAAGAAGTGCCGGTTCTTATGCACAATTGGTTTCAAAAGAAGGTAAGTTTGTTGTATTAAAATTACCTTCAGGAGAATTAAGAAAAATATTAAGCACTTGCAGAGCTACTGTAGGAACAGTTTCCAATTCCGATAATGCACTTTTAAAATCCGGAAAAGCCGGGCGATCGCGTTGGAAAGGAAGAAGACCCAGAGTAAGAGGTGTCGCAATGAACCCTGTTGATCACCCCATGGGAGGCGGCGAAGGAAAATCCTCGGGCGGACATCCGCGTTCAAGAAACGGTGTATTAGCTAAAGGTTTTAAAACCAGAGGTAAAAAAGTTTCTGATAAGTATATTGTAGAAAGAAGAAAAAACAAGAAAAGAAAATAAATTTATAATTATTTTTTATGAGCAGATCTCTCAAAAAAGGACCGTATATAGACTTTAAACTTGACAAAAAAGTTAAAGAAATGACTGAATCAGGTAAAAAGAAGGTCATTAAAACATGGGCTAGAAATTCAATGATTTCTCCCGACTTTGTCGGACAAACAATAGCAGTTCACAACGGTAAAAAATTTATTCCCGTTTACGTAACTGAAAATATGGTGGGACACAGATTAGGTGAATTTTCACCCACCAGAACATATAGAGGACATAAAAAGAAAAAATAATGGGTGTACGTAAAAAACAAAGAGCAGAACAATTAAAAGAGCTGCGAAAAACGCAATATTTTGCAGTGCTTAAAGGTTGCCCGACCTCTCCTCGAAAAATGAGATTGGTCGCCGATTTAATAAGAGGTGAAGAAGTATTAAAAGCCCTTGATATTTTAAAATATAATCCGAAAGAAGCTTCCGGAAGATTAGAAAAACTTCTGAAATCTGCCATTGCTAACTGGGAAAATAAAAACGAAGGACAAAAACCTGAAGACCACTTTCTTTATGTTAAAGAAATTCGCGTGGATTCAGCTACAATGTTGAAAAGATATCAACCGGCTCCTCAAGGAAGAGCACACAGAATAAGAAAACGTTCAAATCACGTTACTTTATATATTGACAGTAAAGAAAACAAATAATGGGACAAAAAATAAATCCGATAAGTAACAGACTTGGTATCATCAGAGGATGGGATTCTAATTGGTTCGGCGGGAAAAAATACGCCGATAAAATTCTTGAAGACAGTAAAATTCGAAAATATCTTAAAACTCGTTTGGCTAAAGCCGGAGTCTCAAGAATTATTATCGAAAGAACTTTAAAACTCATTACTGTTACCATTACTACTTCAAGACCCGGTATTATTATCGGAAAAGGAGGACAAGAAGTTGATAAGTTAAAAGAAGAATTAAAAAAAATAACAGGTGAAAAAGATATTCAAATTAATATTTTTGAAATCAAAAAACCTGAACTCGATGCAGTTATCGTTGCAGAAAATATTGCTAAACAAGTCGAAGGAAATATTGCATATCGAAGAGCAGTAAGAATGGCAATTTCTTCTACAATGAGAATGGGAGCCGAAGGAATTAAAGTATTGGTTTCCGGGCGTTTAAACGGTGCCGAAATGGCTCGTAACGAAATGTATAAAGAAGGACGAACTCCTTTACATACCTTAAGAGCAGATATTGATTATTATAATGCGGAAGCATTGACAAAAGTCGGATTAATCGGAATTAAAGTTTGGATTTGCCGAGGTGAAAAATTCGGAAAACAAGATTTAACACCGAATTTCAGCAAACAAACAAAAAAAGGATCACACCATCGTTCAGGCGGACCCAAAAGAAGAAGAAGAAATTAACAGTTAAGTTATTTTAAAATGTTACAACCAAAGAAAACAAAATTCAGAAAACAACAAAAGGGGAGAATGAAAGGTAATTCTTACCGAGGAACTACCATCGCATTTGGTTCATTTGCTATAAAATCCCTTGAAACTGAATGGCTTACAGGAAGGCAAATTGAAGCAGCTCGTCAGGCTGTTACAAGATATATGAAACGTGAAGGAAATATATGGATTCGTATTTTTCCCGACAAACCGGTTACTAAAAAACCTGCGGAAGTTCGTATGGGTAAAGGTAAAGGAGAACCGGAATTATTTGTTGCAAGAGTTCAGCCCGGAAGAATATTATTTGAAGCTGACGGAGTACCCGAAGCAGTTGCTCGCGAAGCAATGAGATTAGCAGCTCAAAAATTACCGGTAAAAACTAAATTTATTGTACGCAGAGATTATACGGAAACTGTTTAATTTTTTATTATAGTTAAAATAATACGAAATGAAAAATTCTGAAATAAAAGAATTGTCAACAAAAGAGTTGTTTGAAAGATTAGTCAGCGAAAGTGATAACTTATTCTCATTGAGAATGAATCACAAAATATCTGACCTTGATAACCCTCATCAAATTAAAGAATCTAAAAGATCTATTGCTCGTTTAAAAACAGAAATAAAAAATAGAGAATTAAACGAAGTTAAATCTTAATTTGATATAGAAAAAATGGAACAAAGGAATTTAAGAAAAGAACGAACGGGTATTGTTACCGGCGATAAAATGCAAAAATCAATTACCGTTACCGTAAGAACACGATATAAACATAAGATGTACGGTAAGTTTATGACCAAAACAAAAAAGTATATTGCTCATGATGAGGAAGATACTTGTAAACTCGGTGATGTGGTCAAAATTGCAGAAACAAGACCGCTCAGTAAGAGAAAAAAATGGAGATTAGTTGAAATAATTGAAAGAGCTAAGTAATTATGATACAACAAGAAAGCAGAGTAAATGTTGCTGATAACAGCGGAGCAAAAGAAGTGCTGATAATCAGAGTTTTAGGCGGAACTAAAAAAAGATATGCCACTATCGGTGATCAAGTAGTCGTTGCCGTAAAAAGTGCTATACCCGCCGGTGAAATAAAAAAAGGTACTGTAACCAAAGGTGTTGTAGTCCGAACAAAAAAAGAAATTCGCCGACCGGACGGTTCTTATATTCGTTTCGATGATAATGCAGTCGTTCTTTTAAATGCAACAGGTGAAATGAGGGGTACGCGTGTTTTTGGTCCGATACCGAGAGAATTGCGTAAAACAAATATGAAAATTATTTCATTAGCTCCCGAAGTTTTATAAATTGAAAATTTTAGTTTGATGCAAAAGAAAATATATATTAAAAAAGGCGATATCGTTTTTGTAAATTCAGGAAATGATAAAGGCAAAAAAGGTCGTGTTTTGATGGTTAACCGTGATAAGTATAAGGCTATCGTTGAAGGAGTTAATATTATTTCAAAACATACGAAACCAAATGCAAAATATCCTGAAGGAGGAATAATAAAGGAAGAAGCCCCTATTCATATTTCTAATTTAAATGTAATATGTCCGGAAACCGGTGTCCCCACAAGAATAGGAAGAAAATTAAACAGTAACGGGAAATTAGTTCGTTACTCTAAAAAGTCTAAGAACCAACAAGAGATTAAATAATGGAAAAGAGAATTCCGACATTAAAGAAAAAATTTAAAGAAGAAATTACCCCTTCATTACAAAAAGAATTTAAATATTCAAGTGTAATGCAAGTTCCGAGATTAGAAAAAATTGTTTTGAATCAAGGAATAGGTCAGGGAGTTGCAGATAAAAAAATAATTACTACAGCTCAAGAAGAGTTATCAGTAATAGCCGGTCAACATGCAATACAACGTATTGCAAAAAACAATATTTCTAACTTTAAATTACGTGAAGGAATGCCGATTGGTGTTTCAGTAACTTTGAGAAAAGATAAAATGTATGAATTTTTGGAAAAACTGTTAGTTGTTGCCATTCCCAGAATCAAGGACTTTAACGGAATTTCCAATAAGTTTGACGGAAGAGGTAATTATACCTTAGGAATAGAAGAACAATTTATTTTTCCGGAAATTGAACTCGATAAGATTGATAAAATCTTAGGTATGAATATAACATTTGTTACATCTGCAAAAACCGATGAAGAAGGTTATGCATTATTAAAACATTTCGGATTTCCTTTTAAAAAATAATAAATATGGCTAAAGAATCAATGAAAGCTCGTGAGCGAAAAAGACAAAAAATGGTCGATAAATACGCTGAAAAAAGAGCAAAATTAAAAGCTGAGGGTGATTGGGAAGGATTACAAAAATTACCGAAAAATTCATCTAAAGTTCGTTTGCACAACAGATGCAGCATCCCGGGCAGACCAAAAGGTTATATGAGGCAATTCGGAATCAGCAGAATAACATTCAGAGAAATGGCTTCTGACGGATTAATTCCCGGAGTTAAGAAAGCAAGTTGGTAAAATTTTAAATAAATTAGTAATGATTACAGATACGGTTGCAGATTACCTTACACGAATCAGAAATGCTGTTATGGCAAAACATAAAGTTGTCGAAATTCCGGCTTCTAATTTGAAAAAAGCTATAACAAAGTTATTATTTGATCAAGGATATATCTTAAGTTATAAATTTGAAGATGATGATAAACAAGGAATTATTAAAATAGCTCTTAAATATCATCCTAAAACAAAATTACCCGCGATTCATAAATTAGAACGCGTAAGTACACCCGGTTTACGAAAATACACTTCTGCAGCAGATATGCCCAGAGTATTAAACGGATTAGGTATCGCAATTATATCTACATCCGGAGGCGTAATGACCAATAAGGAAGCTGCACGTCAAAAAATAGGTGGCGAGGTATTATGTTATGTATATTAAAATTAAAAATCTGAAATAAAATAATAAGATGTCACGAATAGGTAAATTACCGGTAATAATTCCGGATGGTGTTAAAATTGAAGTGTCTGATGATAATATCGTTACCGTAAAAGGTAAGCTCGGAGAATTATCTCAAAAAATTCACAAAGACATCAAACTTGAGATTGAAGGAAATACAATCAATTTAACACGACCTTCGGATTCTAAACAACATAAATCTTTTCACGGTTTATCTCGCGTTTTAGTGAATAATATGGTTAAAGGTGTTTCTGAAGGATTTGAGAAAAAACTCGAAGTTATTGGTGTTGGCTACAGAGCTTCTGCAAACGGACAATTATTAGAAGTAAATGTAGGATATTCACATCCTATAGTTATACAATTACCCGACGAAGTAAAGGTTGAAGTTCAACAAGAAAAAAGACAAAATGCATTTATCACTCTTAAAAGTTTTGATAAACAATTATTGGGCGAAGTTGCTGCTAAAGTAAGATCCTTCAGAAAACCCGAACCATATAAAGGAAAAGGTATTCGCTACGTTGGTGAATATGTAAGAAAAAAAGTCGGAAAAGCAGCATCAGAATAATATTTATTATAAAAAGAATTAAAATGGCTTTATTAAAGAGAGACAGAAGATTACGAATCAGAAGACGTATCAGAAAAAGAATTCACGGAACTGCCGAAATACCCAGAATGTCGGTTTTTCGCAGTAATAAACATATTTATGTACAATTAATCGATGATATTTCAGCTAAAACTCTTGTCGCAGCATCTTCGGCAGATAAAGGCTTAATTGAAAACAATAAAGCTAAAAAAGAAGATATTGCCGCAGTTGTAGGGAAAAAAATTGCCGAGAAAGCAAAAGATAATAAAATATCTCAAATTGTTTTTGACAGAGGCGGATATTTATACCACGGCAGAGTTAAAGCTTTAGCTGAAGCAGCAAGAAAAGAAGGACTTAAATTTTAACAGACATGGCAGAGCGCAGACAAAAACAAGTTAGAAATACAGATTTAGAATTAAAAGACAGATTAGTCGCTATTAAAAGAGTTACTAAAGTTACTAAAGGAGGTCGTACATTCAGTTTTGCCGCAATTGTGGTTGTCGGTGATGAAAACGGTATTGTAGGACACGGATTAGGTAAAGCAGGCGAAGTTGCAACTGCTATTCAAAAAGGAATAGAAGACGCAAAAAAGAACCTCCATAAAGTCCCTGTTTTAAAAGGTACAATCCCTCACAAACAAACTGCTCGTTACGGAGGTGCTGATGTTCTTATGATTCCTGCTTCTCACGGAACAGGCGTAAAAGCCGGTGGTGCAATGCGTGCCGTACTTGAAAGTGCCGGAGTGAAAGATGTACTGGCAAAATCTAAAGGTTCTTCAAATCCCCATAATCTTGTTAAAGCTACTATGAAAGCATTATTAACAATGAGAGATGCATACACAATTACTCAGCACAGAGGAATTTCTATTGATAAAGTTTTTAACGGATAGATATTATAATATGGCAAAGATAAAAATTACAAAACGAAAAAGCAGTATTGGTTCTACCGCAAGACAAAAAGCAACATTAACAGCTTTAGGCTTAGGAAAAATAAACAGTTCTGCTGAACACGAAGAAACAGATCAAATTAAAGGGATGATTCGAAAAGTCAACCATTTGATATCTGTCGAAAAAATAAAATAATTAATACCTGAAGAAATATTATACGATGGATTTAAGTAATTTACAACCTGCAAAAGGTTCAATTAAAAAGAAAAAAAGAATAGCAAGAGGTATCGGTTCAGGTAAAGGACGTACTGCAGCTCGAGGACATAAAGGTCAAAAATCCAGATCCGGTTATTCCCGAAGATTTGGATTTGAGGGAGGTCAAATGCCTATCCACAGAAGATTACCGAAATTCGGTTTCAGAAATATCAATCGAATTGAATATAAAGCGATTAATATCGAAACTCTTGAAAAACTTGCAAAAGATAAATCTATGACAGTTATAGATGTTGAATCTTTAAAAAAAGCAGGTTTTATTCAAAAAAATGATTTGGTTAAAATACTCGGAAACGGTGAACTAACCTCTAAAATTGAAGTTAAAGCTCATGCTTTTTCAAAATCAGCTGTTGAAGCTATAGAAAAAGCCGGTGGTAAAGTTGAAAAAATTCAGAATTAATGAAAAAGTTTATTGAAACAATAAAGAATATTATTGCTATTGAGGATTTAAGAAATAAAATTCTTGCAACTCTGGGATTAATTCTTATATATCGTCTCGGTGCTCATGTTGTATTACCCGGTGTCAATCCTCTCGCAATTTCAGCATTTCAAAAAGAAGCAAGTTCAGGCGGTATTATTGCTTTGATAAACATGTTTTCAGGGGGTGCTTTTGCTAACGCATCCGTTTTCGCACTTGGTATTATGCCCTATATCTCCGCATCAATTGTTATTCAATTGTTAGGGATGGCAGTACCGTATTTCCAACGATTACAACGTGAAGGTGAAAGCGGAAGAACTAAAATTAACCAAATTACACGATATTTAACTGTTTTAATTACAGGATTTCAAGCTCCCGCATACTTAACGAACTTAAAATACCGATTACCTGCCGAAGCATTTGTAATGCACAGTCAGGATTTATTTTGGATTTCTGCTGTTGTGTTAATGATTGCAGGTACAATGTTTACTATGTGGTTGGGTGAAAAAATTACAGATAAGGGTATCGGAAACGGTATATCTCTTTTAATTATGATTGGTATTATTGCCAGATTACCTAACTCTTTTGCTGCGGAACTCGTTTCTAAATTAGGCTCCGGCGGCGGAGGAATGATTGCTTTTATTGTTGAAATGGTAATTCTCTTTTTAGTATTCGTTGCATCAATAGCACTGGTGCAGGCGGTGCGGAGAGTTCCGGTGCAGTATGCAAAAAGGATAGTCGGGAATAAACAATACGGCGGTGTACGTCAGTACATTCCTCTAAAAGTTAATGCTGCCGGAGTTATGCCTATTATCTTTGCACAAGCATTAATGTTTATACCGATGATGCTTACTCGTTTCGATTCAGAAACTACAAACGCTATAGCTGCTTCGTTTTCCAATATAACCGGCTTTTGGTATAACTTTACTTACGGTATATTAGTTGTTGTTTTTACATATTTTTATACTGCAATTACCGTTAATCCGACACAAATGGCAGAGGATATGAAGAAAAACGGAGGCTTTATTCCCGGTATTAAACCCGGAAGAAAAACTATTGAACATTTAGATGAAATTATGTCAAGAATAACATTGCCGGGCTCTGTTTTTTTAGCCTTGATAGCTATAATGCCGGCATTTGCAAAAATAGGCGGAATTAATAATCAATTTTCTTATTTTTTCGGAGGTACTTCCTTATTGATTTTGGTTGGTGTTGTATTAGATACTTTACAGCATATCGAAAGTCATCTGTTAATGAGACATTATGACGGATTGACTAAGTCAGGAAGAATTGCCGGAAGAGGCGGATCTCAAATTTCTATGTAAAATATGGCAAAACAACCTTCAATAGAACAAGACGGTGTCGTTACAGAAGCTCTATCTAATGCTATGTTCAGAGTAGAATTGGAAAACGGTCACATAATTACGGCTCATATTGCCGGTAAAATGAGAATGCACTATATTAGAATTTTACCCGGAGATAAGGTAAAGGTTGAAATGTCACCTTACGATTTGACAAAAGTAAGAATAAAATATCGATATAAAAATTAATAAAATGAAAATAAGAGCATCAGTTAAAAAAAGAAGTGCTGATTGTAAAATCGTCAGAAGAAAAGGACGACTTTATGTAATCAACAAAAAAAATCCTAAATTTAAACAAAGACAAGGTTAATATTAAAACAATATAATTATGGCCAGAATAGCAGGTGTAGATATACCGGATAATAAAAGAGGTGAAATTTCTTTGACCTATATATACGGAATCGGAAAAACAACAGCTCAAAAAGTACTTGAACAAGCGAAAGTTGATAAAAATATTAAAGTTCAGGATTGGACGGATGATCAAAAAGGGAACATTCGTAATATCATTGTAGATAATTATAAAATCGAAGGCGAGTTACGTTCTGAAAAACAAATGAATATTAAGCGATTAAGAGATATTGGTTCTTATCGAGGTATTCGTCACAGAATGGGATTACCCGTAAGAGGTCAGAAAACAAAAAATAATGCTCGAACTCGTAAAATAAGAAGAGTATTTTAATTAATCAGTTTATTATTTCTTTTATAATATGGCAAAGAAAAGCACAAAACCGACAAAAAAAAGAAAAGTTATTGTTGAAGCAGCAGGACAAGCACACATCCATTCTTCTTTTAACAATATAATAATCACTTTATCCAATGCTACAGGTCAGGTAATTTCTTGGTCTTCAGCCGGTAAAATGGGTTTCAGAGGTTCTAAAAAAAATACTCCGTATGCAGCTCAGGTTGCAGCTTCTGATTGCGCAAAAGTAGCTCACGAATTAGGATTAAGAAGAGTTAAAGTATATGTCAAAGGTCCCGGAAACGGTCGTGAAGCAGCAATCAGAGCAATACATACTGCCGGTATTATGGTTACCGAAATTCAGGACGTAACACCATTACCGCACAATGGTTGCAGACCACCTAAAAGAAGAAGAGTTTAAATTTAATAATATTAGTAAAGATAAAATGTAATGGCAAGATACAGAGGTCCAAAAACAAAAATAGCCAGAAAACTCGGTTCTCCGATTTACGGTCCGGATAAAACATTCGAAAAAAAGAATTATCCGCCGGGGCAACACGGAAACAACAGAAGACGAAAAGTTTCCGAATACGGTATTCAGCTTAAAGAAAAACAAAAAGCTCGTTATACATACGGTTTGGCTGAAAAACAATTTTATAATACATTTAAAAAAGCTGATGCTATTAAAGGTATTACAGGGGAAGTTTTTCTTCAATTATTAGAAGCAAGATTAGATAATGTTGTGTTCAGAATGGGAATTGCTCCTACAAGATCTGCAGCTCGACAATTAGTCTCTCACAGACATATTACCGTAAACGGAAACATTGTAAATATTCCGTCTTTTGAAACAAAACCCGGTGATATTGTAGGGGTAAGAGAAAAATCTAAATCTCTCGAAGTTATTACTGACGCACTTTCTAAAGGTGTGCACACAAAATATTCTTGGATTGAATGGGATAATAATTTATTAACAGGTAAATTTGTTAATATGCCGGAACGTTCCGAAATTCCTGAAAATATCAGAGAACAATTAATTGTTGAATTATATTCAAAATAGTAACAATAATATATCTTTTATGGCTATTTTAGATTTCCAAAAACCTGATAAGGTTATAATGATTGAGCAGAATGAATTTGCCGGCAAATTTGAATTCCGTCCCCTTGAACCCGGTTACGGTATTACTGTCGGAAATGCTTTACGCAGAATTCTGTTATCTTCCTTAGAAGGATTCGCTATAACATCTTTAAAAATTGACGGAGTAGATCACGAATTTTCTACTATCTCCGGAGTAATAGAAGATGTTCCCCGTATCATTTTAAATTTGAAACAAATCAGATTTAAAAGATTATCGGAAGAAAATGAATCTGAAAGATTTGTTTTAAATTTTACCGGTAAATCAGTTCTGAAAGCCGGTGATTTTAATAATTTTATTACAGATTTTGAAGTTCTAAATCCGGATTTAATTATTTGTAATTTAGAAAAAGATGTTAAATTACAAATGGATTTGACCGTAGAAAAAGGCAGAGGATATGTTTCCGGTGAGGATCATGATTTAGATATGTCTGACATTGGTCTGATTGCTGTTGATTCTATTTTTACTCCGATTAAAAATGTGAAATATTCAATAGAAAATTTCAGAGTCGGTCAAAAAACAGATTATGAAAAATTGATTTTTAATATTGAAACAGACGGCTCTATTACACCGAAAGATGCTCTTAAGGAAGCAGCAAAAATTTTAATTCATCATTTTATGTTATTTTCCGATGAAAAAATTACTCATGATTATGAGGAAAAGAAGGAAAATGAAGAATTTGATGAAGAAATTTTACATATGAGACAACAATTAAAAACTCAATTGGTTGATTTAGATTTATCTGTCAGAGCTTTAAATTGTCTCAAATCAGCAGATGTTGATACACTCGGAGAACTTGTTGTTTATAATAAGAATGATTTATTAAAATTCAGAAATTTCGGAAAAAAATCTTTAACGGAAATTGAAGAACTTCTGGAAAACAGAGGATTATCATTCGGAATGGATGTAACAAAATATAAATTAGATAAGGAATAAAGAAAATGAGACACAGGAAGAAATTCAATCATTTAGGAAGAAAAACAGCTCACAGAAAGGCTATGTTGTCAAATATGGCAATATCTTTAATCGAACATAAAAGAATCAAAACAACGGTTGCCAAAGCTAAAGCTTTAAGAAGTTTTGTCGAACCTATTATTAACCGTTCTAAAGATGATACTACTCACTCCAGAAGAATGGTTTTCAGAAAGTTGCAAAACAAGCATGCTGTTAACGAACTTTTCAGAGAAATTTCTCAAAAAATTGCCGAAAGAGAAGGCGGTTATACCAGAATTTTAAAAACAGGTGCTCGTTTAGGTGATAATGCAGAAATGTGTATTATTGAATTAGTTGATTATAACGAAAATTATTTCTCCGGACAAACTGCTGATACCAAAAGAAAAAGAACCCGAAGAGGTAAGTCAAAAACAGTTGAGAATAAAGTTGTTGAAAATTCAGAAGCATCTGAGGTTGAGGACAATAAAGAAGGTGTTGTTGGCGAAGTAAAGGAGGATATTGTTGATAAAGCTAAAGAAGAAACAAAGGAGATACAAAAATCTGAAGAACCTGATACTGAAGAAACAAAAAAAGAAGAAGAATAAATATATAAATTTTTTAAAAAAATTATTGAAAAGAGCAGTCTATAGATTGCTCTTTTCTTATTTTTGTAAAAAAGTAAAGCTTATGAAACATTTTTTACTCTGCTTTTTGTTTGTTAACATGTATTTCGGATTACAGGCTCAACAATTTTCAGCTGACAGCGACAGTGTTTTAATAAATGCCGGTGCCGATTTAAAGTCAACTGACGGATTTATTATAACGCACTCACACTCTCGGGATATTGTTCCGGGAAAGACAGCCTTATGTAATAATAATTCATACCATTATGAAAATTCCTATTTTTTAGTTTATGATTTGAAAAACGATTTTAATTTGAACGGTGATTGGCTTGTGCAAAATGTTGAATTTGCCGTAGAGGATGCAGAAGCAGGTAATAATATTTCACAACCTTTAGTAATAAAACTTTGGGTAATGTCTGATTATAATCATCATAGTTTTATTCAAGACAGTTTAACTTTATTAGTGTCGGATACAATTTCTGTGTCGGATAACGATTCCGGCACACTGAAAAATGCTTATTTTACTCATGATAATACAGTTTCGGAAGGAAAAGTTTTGGTTGTTGAATTTTTACTTCCTGACGGACAGGAAAATAATAATTTACTTTTTTTAGGGTCAAATGATGACAGATATTCTGACTCAACATATATCAGAGCACCTTATTGCGGAGTGGACGAACCCGTTAATGCCTCACAAATTTTATTTCCCGATATGATGTTAATAGCAAATATTTCCGGGCAATATTTATCGCCCAATCCCGAAATCTTATCCTTTCATATAAACGGACAAATTGCGGATACTCAGATAAATAATAATCCTGATTATACTGTCAAAGTTGTGATGCCTGCTGATACGGTTTTGAATGCCTTAGTTCCTGATATTCAGATTCCGGCAGGTTTTCAAATTACTCCGGCTTCCGGTGACACAGTTGATTTTTCATCCGGTCCCGTAACATATACCGTTGATAATAATTTCTCAAAAGTTTCTCAATCTTGGAGTGTAAGTGCAGTAAATGCCGGACCTGATATAATCGGTACAAGTTTGCCCGAACAACAGGGTGAACCCGAAATAGATAATAATAATTTTACTGTAACGATTCCGGTTCTCGAAGGTTCTGATTTAAGCAATCTTTCTCCTCAAATTTATGTTTACAACGGTTTTTCGGTAAGCCCCGCATCCGGAACTTCTCAAGATTTTTCCTCCGGTGCCGTAACTTATACCGTTTCTCATCAAACTTTACCGTTAATGCAACTCTGGCAAGTTTCTGTAATTGAGGTACCTGCGAGTACGGGTATCGAAAATTTGAATGAAAATAATGTGAAAATTTATCCCAATCCTGCAAGCACACATCTTTTTATTGAGTGTAATGAACTTAAAAGAACAGAAATTTTTAACATAACAGGAAAGAAAATAATTGATACTTCCGATAAGCATATTTCGGTTTCAAATCTTCCGGGCGGGACTTATTTTTTGAAAATTTATTCTGATAACAGAGTTTATAATAAAAAAATTATGATAATTCATTAGTTTGCCGGTTGCTTTTTTATAATGCCTGCAATACCCGTATAAACAATATAAAAAGGGTGAATTACACTTAAAAAGGGTGTTAAACTCAATGAATTTCTTTGGTTAAAATATAATCCGAATACAGAAAGTAATAAAATATCTGCCGTTAGTTTTATTAAAAAT
>JAJRUH010000023.1 GCA_024277895.1 Bacteroidota bacterium
ATACTTTGCGGAATAACTTTAATCGAATACCCGGCATTTTTAAATCGCCAACACAAATCGATTTCTTCCATATGTGCGAAAAAATCATCATCCAATCCGCCGAATTGTTTATATAAATCTGCACGAACAAACATTGCGGCACCGCTTGCCCAAAAAATTTCTCTTACATCGTTATATTGTGCTTTATCTTCTTCGGTATTATTCAAAATTCGCCCCCGGCAAAACGGATATCCGAATTTATCAATAAATCCGCCCGATGCTCCGGCATATTCAAACTTGTTTTTATCTGAATACGATAAAATTTTAGGCATTGCAGCGGAAATTGTTTTATCGGCATCCATCATTTTAATAACCGGTTTTATCCAATTTTCTGTTACTTCAACATCAGAATTTAATAATACAAAATATTCTGCGTCAATTTGTTGCAACGCTTTGTTATATCCGCCCGTAAAACCGTAATTTTTATCGAATAAAATCAAATTTACATCCGGAAAACTTTCTTTTAAAAAAGAAACCGAATTGTCAGTTGAACCGTTATCGGCAACAAAAATTTGATTTTCTTCACTTTGCGAGTATTTTATTACCGAAGGTAAAAATTGCTCTAAAAACTTTTTACCGTTCCAATTTAAAATTACGATTGCTGTTTTTATTTTTTTCTCTGTCACTTATTTTTCTTTTTATATAAAGTAAATTCTCTCAAATCTAATTTTATTTTTATATATGAAGTATCTTCTGAAGATTTTTTTTCCGAAAGAAAATAGTCACTTTTAACATTATCGGATATACTGATTTTTTCGTATCGTTGCATATAGGCATACAAAGACCAATCAGAATGCAGGTCTTTACTTATTTTGATTTTTGATTTTTCGGGAATTTTTTTAACAATAATATGAACATCATTTAATAAACTTACATCTCTGCCCGGTTTTCCGGCAAAAAGAAAAACCGACAAAATACTTAAACCAAAAAGCCCGTAGGATAACGGAATAAAAAAACTTTTTTTGAAAAAATTCAAAAATTTCGGAAAATAACTCAATAATTTATTAATAACAAACCCGAAAGAGATTGCTAAAAACGGTAATGCAGGAACAATATAGAAACTGCGTTGTTTCATACTTATCATCATAGGAAAAATACCCGATAAGCTTATAAGAAAAAAGAATAAAGCATTTTTAAGGTTTTCATTTCCGAAATTTGGCTTTATCTTCTTTATTTTTAATAAAATGAATAAGAAAACAGTAAATATAACCGGTATAATCATTTCATTCAGCATACTCCCTGCAATAAAAAATCTGCTGTTTACGGTCACGGCATTTTTTATGCTTCCGATAATTTGTTCATTAAAATATTTCTCAAAAAATACTCTCGCCCCTTCAGAAAACCGGTATATTAAAATAAAAGGTAAAGCAGTAAAAACAAAAAAGAACAATGTATTCGTAATCATTCTGTAAAAACTGATTTTACGATAAACAAACCAATATAAAAACGGAACGCTTAAAATAAAAAGAGCCGTAAATCCTTTACTTAAAAATCCGGCAAAAAGAAAAATTCCCGATAAAAAAAGCATCCGAAATCTATTTCTGTCATAACTTTTAATTAAAAATAAAAAAGAAAGCAAGGTAAAAACAGTTACCGTATTTTCAAGCATATTATTTGAATATGCCCAATTAACTAAAGGGAAAGAAAGCCAAACCAACAGTGAAATAATAATAGTTGATTTATTCCTGTTTTTGATAAATGATTTTAATATTACAATAATTAAAACTATTGCAACAAGTCCTGTTATGAAAGAATAAATACGTTCAACATAAATACTGTCACCGAATATTCTGAAACCGAGCGATTCTGAATAAAAAACCAAAGGCGGATGACCGTAAAAAGGATTCATAATTATTTCAGAGAATTTCATACTCCAAAACGTACCGAAACCCTCTGCCAAGTTTCGAGAAATTACGGCATATATTGTTCCGTCCATAAACATTCCGTCAGACCATAATGCAGGAGCCGTAATTCCGATAAAAAGTGCAAGAACAAAAAAATACGAATAATATTTTTTAAAAAACTCCTTCATCATACTTCAAATATTTCTGAAATTTTTTGCATTATTTCATCGCTTACCTCTCTGTATTTTTCCGTAATTTCATATTCGCTGCCTTTTGCTTCAAAAGGGTCTTCAATATCAAAATGCAATTTCTTTTTTGCATTTATATTTTTGCATCCCTTATCGGCACTTTCCGACAATGTAATCAAAAAATCAAATTTACGATTTTCAAAAACATCAATACTTTTCGGATATTGCCCGCTTATGTCAATTCCCTTTTCCGCAAGAACTTTTACGGCATAAGGGCTGATTTCTTTTTCGGGTTTTATTCCTGCGGAATAAACTTCAAATTCCGGCTTTAAAGATTTTAAAATACTTTCCGCCGTTTGGCTTCGGCAGGAATTTCCGGTGCATACAAAAAGAATATTCATACTTTAATAATATGCACAAAGTTATTTTTTTTATTTTAATTTTAAGTATTAATTATGCAAGTCAAATTTCTTTATAAATGAAAAACATTTTAATTATTAACGGACATCCGAGAAAAGAAAGTTTTAACGGAATTATTGCCGAAACATACAAATATGCAGCCGAAAAATCAACTGCCGTTGTTAAAATTATTAACGTTTCAGATTTAAAATTTGATGCCTTTCAAACACAATTTAAAGATTATAATGCTTCGGAAGATATTTTAACGGCAAGAAAACTTATTAAAGAAGCAGAGCATATTGTTTGGGTCTATCCTATTTGGTGGTATTCGATGCCGGCACTTTTAAAAGCTTTTATCGAACAAACTTTTATATCGGGTTTTGCATTTGAATATCTGAAAAGTAAAAAAGTATTGAAATGGAACAAATTCCTCACCGGAAAAACAACATCAATTATTTCGACAATGGATGCACCTCCGATGTATTACAATCTTTTTATAAAAAATCCCGGAGGAAAATTCCTTAAAGCAAGTATGGATTTTTGCGGAATAAAATTCAAAAATAAATTATATCTCGGTTCCGTTAAACTTTCAACCGAAGAAGAACGAAAAAAATGGCTCAAAAAAGTTGAAAAATTCGGAGAAAAATTAAAATAACAATAAAATATAAAAATATGAAAACAGTATTAATAACAGGCGCATCAAGCGGAATAGGAAAAGAAACGGCTTATGTTTTTGCAGAAAATAATTACAATTTAATATTGGCTGCAAGAAGAAAGGATAATCTTGAAACAATCAAAAAAGATATTGAAGAAAAGCATAATGTAAAAGTTGATATTTTTGATATAGACCTGTCAAAAACCGACAGTGCGGAGAAACTTCACAAACAAGTAAAAACCGCGAATTTACCCGTTGATATTCTTATAAATAATGCCGGTTTCGGAATTAACGGAGAATTTAAAGATACAGATATGAAAAGGGAAGAAAGTATGTTAATTCTTAATATTCTGACCTTAACGAAGTTAACAAAACTTTTTGTTCGGGATATGGTAAAAAAACAAAGCGGGCATATCGTAAATATTGCTTCTACGGCAGCGTTTCAAGCTATTCCGAAATTTGCGACTTATGCCGCAAGTAAAACTTATGTGTTGCATTTCTCGGAAGCAATTGCTCAAGAGCTTAAAAAAGACAATATAAAAGTTACCGTAATTAATCCGGGAGCTACGGCTTCCGAATTTGCCGAAACGGCAGGATTTAAAGGTGATATTTTTTCAAAAGCACCTACGTCAAGAGATTTGGCAGAGTTTATTTTTTCTTCCGTGAAAAAAGGAAAAATTTCTGCAATTCACGGTTTTAAAAATAAAATTATGGCTTTTTCAACACGCTTAACACCGAGAAATTTGCTTACAAAAATTGCCGGAAAAATGATGGAATAAAATAAGAACGACACTCCGAAAAATCATCAGATGAATAATTTTGCTGATACCGAAATTCATTCAATTTCGTAATCAATCAGTTACAAATTCATCTGATGAGTAAATCAATATTTACTGATTTTTCGGTGTGAACTTAATAATAAATCTCATTTTCCGTAACTTTATAATTCCAAATTCGTTATAAATTTATGGAACCAATTTTATATATCGGAATTTCGCAAGCATTTTTTGCAGGGCTTTTTATAGCCGTAAAAAAAGAGCAAAGCACTGCCGACAAATTATTGGCTGTTTTGCTTTTTTTAATTGCCGCCGATATGAGTTTTTCTCTGCTGAAAACAAAAATTTCTTTTTTTACCGAAATACCGCCGGTTTTACCTCTTACATTCGGTCCTTTAGTTTATTTATATGTAAAAAGTATGATTTTTGAAGATTATAAATTTACATACAAATCTTTTTTCCATTTTATTCCGTTTATTTCATTTGCAATTACAACCCTTATTTTTATTGATAAACCTATTATGCCGGGTAAAAATTTTTTTTACAATGACCGATTTTTACCTTACAGAATAACATACGCCGCAAGTTTTTTTGCCGTAAATACGATTTATGTAATTATTTCATTTGGTTTAGTTTTCAAACATCAAAAAAACATTAAAAATATATTTTCTTACACTTCTGAAAAAATTACGTTAAATTGGCTGAAAATTGTTTTATTCAGTTTCCTGTTTGCCTATCTGATTGTTTATATTATCGGTGCTTGGTATTTAATTGAAAATAAAAATTTTTATGTCAAAAATATAAATCCTGTTGATTTTTCATATATAGGACTGACATTTTTTGCTTTTTCATTCAGTTTTTTCGGTTTCAGACAATTATCAATATATAAAACGAATGAAAAAATAAAATCAAAAACAAAATACTCAAATTCAAAACTTAAAGAAGCCGAATTAAATATTTTAACTGAAAAATTAAACCAAATAATAACTCACGACAAACCGTATCTGAATGAAAAATTAACAATTTCCGAACTTGCAGAGATGATGAATATTTCAAGACATCTTTTAACTCAAGTGATTAACAATAATTTAAACAAAAATTTCTATACTTTCATAAATGAATACAGAATTGAAGAAGTAAAAAAAATGTTTGCCGACCCTAAAAAAAATCATTACTCAATTTTGGGAATTGCTTATGAATGCGGTTTTAATTCAAAATCTACTTTCAACACTTTATTTAAAAAATATACAGGAATAACACCTTCCGAATACCGAAAAAAAGTTCAAAATGCATAATTCGCACTTTTTTGTGTTCCGAACTTCGCAATTCGGACGATTTTAAACATCAAATATCCGAAATTTGTTTCATATTTTTAATTATAATTATGAAACAAACAATTTTATTAACCGGAGCTTGCGGAACAGTCGGTTTTGAAACTTTAAAAGAACTAATTTCAAAAAAAGAAAAATATGAGATAAGAATTTTTGATTTGCCGACAAAAAAGAACAAGAAAAAATTCAAAAAATTCAAAAAACATATACAAACATATTGGGGAGATATTACAAAATATTCCGATATTTTTGAAGCCGTAAACGGAAGTGATTTCATTATTCATACGGCAGCAATTATTCCGCCTGCCGCAGACAAATTTCCCGAACTTGCCGAAAAAATTAACGTAAACGGCACAAAAAATATTTGTGATGCAATAAATAATACAAATCCGGAAATTTTCTTGCTTTTCACTTCTTCAATTTCCGTTTACGGCGACAGAACAGAAAATCCTGAAATAAGTGTTTTTGACAAATTAAATCCGAGCAAAGGCGATTTTTATGCCCGAACTAAAATAAAAGCAGAAGAAATAGTCAAAATAAATTTAAAAAACTTCAGTATTTTTCGCTTATCTGCCGTTATGCACCCGAAAATGAAATTAGACCCGCTGTTTTTTCATATGCCTTTAAATACTTCTTTGGAAATTATTACGACACAAAATTTAGCTTTTGCCCTTTGCGAAGCAATTGAAAAAAAAGATTTTATTAACGAAAGAATTTTTAATACAGGAGGCGGTAAAAATTGCAGAATAAAATATGAAGATTTTTTAAATGAAAATTTCAAAATATTCGGACTTAAAAAGTTAAATTTTCCGAAATATGCTTTCGCCGAAAAAAATTTTCACTGCGGTTTTTATAAAGACAGTTTTGTTTTAGAAAATTTTTTACACTTTCAAAAAGATACGGTTGATGATTATTTTATACAAGTTCAAAAATCCGTAAATCCTTTTACAAAATTCTTATCATTGATTTTCAGCAAATTAATAAAAATTCAATTACTGAAAAAATCAGAACCTTACAATGCCGTAAAAACAAAAAATGATAAACTTATAAATCTTTTTTTCAAAAAATCATACTGTTAAAATATGAAATTTCTAAAACTTATGATATTATTTCCGGCTGTTTTTTTTATTTCCGAAATTTATGCTCAAAAAAGTGAAAAAAATATTAGCGGAATATGGCTTACCGAAGACAAAAGAGCTGCAGTTAAAATTTTTAAAAAAGAAAATTTATATTTCGGAAAAATTGTTTGGGAAAAAGACCCTTGTGACAAAAACGGAAATCCGAATAAAGACATTAACAACCCTGACCCGAAACTTCGCAATAAATTACTGGACGGATTAATAATTATGAAAAAAATTAAATACGATTCTCACGAAAAAAAAGGTAACGGCGAAATATATAATCCGGAAAACGGCAAAACATATAAAATAAATATAGAACTTGCAGACAAAAATACATTAGAAGTAAGAGGTTATATAGGCATTCCGCTTATAGGCAGCACAAATACGTGGAAAAGAATAAAATAACGGACAAATTTTATTGATAGTCATCGTATCACTATTTCAATTTAAGTGAAACAAATTTAAGACTGACAGGCTGTCTGCCGACAAATTGATACGATGACTTGCGAATTTATTCCCGTATAAATCTGTGTTATCTGCGTTATCCGTGTGAAATTCAGTATTATTCCCGTATAAATCTGTGTTATCTGTGTTATCCGTGTGAAATTCAGTATTATTCCCGTATAAATCCGTGTTATTTGTGTGAAATATAATATAAAATCCAACAATAAATAAAATTAAGTGCCTAATTCAACTTATATTTTTTAATTATATTTGTAGAAAAACTATGAGCCGATTTAATGAAATTGCAAAAAATTGGGATGCACATCCGAGAAGACTTTTGCAGGCAGAAAAAATTTTCAATGCAATTGAACATAAAGTTTATTTAACTGATACAATGAATGTTCTGGACATCGGAACAGGAACCGGATTATTATTAATGCATTTTATTCCGAAAGTAAAACAAATTACCGGCATTGACAATTCAAAAGGAATGTTGGAAATGCTGAAAGAAAAGATTGATAAAAACAATGTAAAAAATGTGAATTATATGCTTTTTGATGCAGACAAAGATAAACTTCCGGAAAATAAATTTGATTTAGCCGTTTCAAGTATGACTTTTCATCATATTGAAAAAACAGAGCATTTTCTGAAAGAAATATACAAATCATTGAAACCCGAAGGCAAACTTTGTATCGGCGATTTGGAAACCGAAGACGGTTCGTTTCACTCAAATCCTGATGAAAGTATAAAACATTTAGGTTTTGATAAAAATGAATTTTCGGTTCTTATGAAACAAGCAGGGTTTAAAAATATTTCCGTTGAAACAATATTTAAAGTTGAAAAACCCGAAAAAAAATATCCGATATTTTTAGCTTGCGGAGAAAAATAATCACTCTAAATTATTTTTTTTCCATTCCTTAAAGAAATCGGGTAAGTTTAATTCCAATTCGCGATTTTTATTCATAAAAATTTGAACAGTTCTTGCCGTAAGGATTAACTCATTATCTGATTTACGTCGTATTTCGTATTCAAAACAAATTTTTGCGGCATAATTGTCTATTAAAGTCGTTTTTATAATAATTTCATCTTCATAAAACAACTGTTTCTTATAATTAATATCCAATTTTACCAACGGAATTATAAATCCGTGTTTTTTAAATACATCCATATATGAAATACCGTATTTTTTGCCGAATGCTTCTCTGCCGTCTTCCAGATATTTTACATAACTTCCGTGCCAAACAATTCCCATAGAATCAACTTCGCTGAAACGAACTTTTATCTGCGTTTCATATGATAATGATTTTCCCGTATGTAATTTTTTCAGTTTCATAAAACTTTAATATTTTTTACATCGTAAAATCGTATGACTTACACCTACATTTTCAATAATTTCAACAACTTTCAATCCTGCTTTTTCAGTAAGTTTTACCATATCTTCGGAATGATACATACGGCTGTTTCCGTTGGCAATGCAGGTAAAATAAAGCGAAGTTGCATGCAGACTGTATGTCGATGCTTCAAACCGTTGTTTATCCCAAAGTGTTTCCATTATGAACAATTCAGAATTATCATCCATCGCATCACGAGCATTGCTGATTAAATTTACGACTTCTTCTTCGGAAAAACAATCTAAAAATTGGCTCATCCAAATAATGTCATAACCTTTGGGGTAGGGTTTTGAAAAATCAAGCAGATTAATAGGATATCCGTTTATTCTGTCAGAAAATCCGGCTTCGGCAATATTTTTTTCGGCATCTTTTAACTGTCCGGGTAAATCAAGAATAGTAATTTTTATATCTTTATTATAAGAAGCACATTTTATTGCAAATTTTCCGGTATTCCCGCCTGCGTCAAGAATTTTTTTCGGATTATTCTTAAAAAGAATCGGCATTACTTCAGGAAAAGAATCATCGGAATAATAATGATCGAAACCAAACCAACTTTTTCTGAATTGTTCCGGCATTTCGGCAAGAGCTTCGTAAACGGTATTCCAATTTCCGAATTCTTTATGCAGCCCGGTCGGTTTACCCTCTTTTATGGCTTCTTGCAGATGAAAAAAACCTTTATAATTAACATCTTGCGTAAAATCTGTATTAACACGAGTGATCTTGTCGGCAATCATAAAATAACCGGTTTTAGTCAAATAATATTTATCATCCTTTACTAATATCATTTCTAAACTTAAACCGGCTTCGAGCAATACCAATGCACCGTATTCGGATATTTCAGCTTTATCTGCTATTTCTGTTACTGTTTTTCCGTTTTTATTTTTTCTTAAAAAAGTTAATATGCCGAAATCTCGCAAAGCTCTCGCAGCCTGAAACATAATGGGTGCAAATGCAATTTTTTGTGCATCGGTTTTTGCCTGTAAAGCTGATTTATTGTCGTTTCCGTAATTTCTTGCCATTTTTTTAATTATAAATTATGTGTTATGAATTGTCAATCGTTAATTATCAGGTTTTCCAAAAATTATAAAAATTGAACCATTGTATCGGATATTTTTTAAGCATTTTTTCAAGTTCCCGGACATAAATTTTTGATTTATTATAGATTTCTTCTTTTCGTTTGTTAATATTTCCGGGATAATCAATATAAAAAGGTTTCATTGCATAAAAATGATAATGTTTATTTTTTTCCCTGAAAGCCGTTGCAAAAGAAATCGGGACTCCGTATTTTGCTGCCAAATGAAAGGGTCCTGACGGGAATTTTGCTTCTTCACCAAGAAAAATATGATTCAAAACATCCGAACCTTCGGTAAATCGATCGCCATGCATCACTAAAATTCCTTTATTTGTCAATATTTCATTAATCTTAATCATATGTGAACCGTCATCTTTTAAGGGTATTATTTCAATTTTGTTTTCACCCTCAGCCGATTTCATAAATTCCTTTATTTTTTCATTTTCGGTATCAACCATTAAGATATAAATTATTCCTTCGTAACGCTCAAGCAATTGACCTGCAATTTGCCAACTTCCGATATGGGCGTTTACCAATATTCCGCCGGTTTTTTTCTTAATCATATTTTGAATAAGTTCGGCATTTGTATGTTCCGTTGTGAATTTATTAACACAGCCGCCGGACATAATTGCAACTTTATCAATCAAAATTTGTCCGAAAACAAAACTGTTTTTATAAATATAAAGTAAGGTTTTCCAAAAACCGAATTTCAATCTTTTTCGGAATAAATAATATTGTGAAGAACTTGATTTATAAGAAAAAAGTACAAACCAAAAAGAAACAAATACCAATAAAAAATAGGCAGAAGTTAATCCTGCCTTTCGAATTAAAAATACAAAAATCTTATAACCGGTTAATGAACCTTTGGTTTTTCCGTCCCAATTTTCGGACATAATTATTTACTGTTTATTTTTCTTTCAACAAAATTATAAAATTCCTGTAATGTTTTTACATTTTTTAATTCTTCACCTTTTATCTTAACATTGAAAACTTGTTCGACAATTACAATAATATCAATTACATCTAAACTGTCAATACCCAAATCTTTTGTTAATAAAGCTTCGGGAGTAATTAAATCTTCCTCAATTTCAATTTCATTTGTAAGAAATCGGTTCACTTTCTCAATTATTTCCTTTTTGTCCATTCTTCTGCAAAACTATTTAAAATAAAAATTAATTCCGGCACCTACCGTTGTAAAAGCCGGCTGATTAACGGCAATATTCACTTCAAAATTTACGGCATATTTATTTGAAGGATTAAATTCCAATTCAACGGGAACATAAGTCGGTAAATATATAACAACTTGCCCGTCAGCTTGCTTGTAAGGTTCAATATCAATATCAATTCCGCTTGTTAAATAGAAATCATTTAATTTTAACGAAGCAATTAAATCAACATCACCGCCGGCTCTGTGCCAATAATGTCCGCCGATTGTTCCGGAAATATACAATTTTCCAGAATTTATAAAACTGTTTTCAAAATCAAACCCGTAATACATTTGCCCCCAAGCTTTACCGATATTAAAACCGATATCTGTTGAATGTGTCGTTCCGTAACCGAGATGAAAAAAATATGCAAATTGTTCGGGACTCGGAGTATAGGTTGGGCTAAAGTTATTCAAATCAGTAGCATAAACCGGGTTTACACCTATTGAAACTACATGCTTGCTTAATGTTAAAGCTGTATTTCCGAACATAGTTTGTGCTTGTGCTGAAAATGAAATCAATATAAAAACCGGTAAAATAAGCAGATTTTTTTTCATATTTAATAAATTTAATTAATCATAACTTCCTTATAATCAAGCTCGAATTAGTTCCGCCGAAACCAAATGAATTTGATAAAAACGTATTAATTTGAGATTCTTTCGTTCGTGCAATAATATTAAGTTTTTTTGAATCTTCATCAGGATTTTCAAAATTGATATTCGGCGGAATAAAATTATTTTGTGCCGCCAACAACGAATAAATAACTTCACTTGCTCCTCCCATCCACATTTCGTGCCCTGTCATTGATTTTGTGGAACTTACCGGAATTTTACTGCCGAACACTTTATAAATTGCTTTTGCTTCGCTTGCATCTCCCACTTTTGTTGCAGTAGCATGGGCATTTATATAATCTATATCTTTAGCTTTCAGTCCTGCATTTATTAAAGCATTTTGTAAAGAATTCAAAGGACCTTCCACATTCGGATTTGAAATATGCTCTCCGTTAGAAGAAAAACCGTAACCAAGAACTTCTCCGATAATATTTACTCCTCTTTTTACGGCATTGTCATAACTTTCAATAATAACCGTTGCAGCACCTCCGCTCGGTATTAACCCGTCACGATCTTTGTCAAAAGGACGAGATGCTTTTTTCGGAATGTCTTCTCTTACAGAAAACGCACTTAAGCCGTCAAAACTTCCCATTGATTCCGGATTAATTTCTTGAGCTCCGCCGCAAATAATCATATCCTGCAAACCTTGCTGAATTAATAAATACCCGATACCGATAGCATGCGAACCGCTGGCACAAGCACCGCTGATTGTTAAATTTATGCCTTTTAATTTAAAAATTACCGATAAATTCATACTTACCGTAGAATTCATTTGCTGAAAAATAGCACCGGAACCAATTAAAGAGGTATCTTTTTTTGTTTTCATTTTTTCCCACCCTTCTACCACGGCAAGAGCAGAGCTGTCATTTCCGTATAAAATTCCGACAGGATTTTCATCCAAATATTTCTGTTCGATTTTAGCTTGTACTAAAGCATCTTTCGTTGCAGCATAAGCATATTCGCCTTGCTCCGCCATTCCGACACGCATACGTCTTGACAAACTGCCTTTTAATTCAGGACGTTCCAATATTCCTGTAAGACCGGAACGAAAACCAATTTCTTTTCTTTTAGGGTCAAAAATGATACCTGATTTTCCTTTATATAAAGAATTTTTTACGGTCTCCAAGTCTGTTCCCAAAACGGAATAAATTCCCATCCCCGTTATTACTACTCGCTTCATTTAAATTTTATAAATTATTTCTTTCTTTTAAGATTTAGTAAAACATCAGTTATTTTATTGAATATCAAATATTTATTTTATATATAATATTTTATTTTTACGGTTCTGTTAATATTTTAAACAAATTAACTGTTATTTTAATAAAAAGTGTTTTTATAAATTAAAATAATTTCATTACCACTAACAATCTTTACTATACTAATAAATTCCTCCGTTAACAGAGATTACTTCTCCCGTAATATACGATGCTTTCTCGGAAGCCAAAAAACTGACTAATTCGGCAACTTCTTCGGGTTTTCCGAAACGTCGCATCGGAATGATTTTTTTTAGTTCTTTTTCATCTAAATCAGAAGTCATATCAGTTTTTATAAAACCGGGTGCAACGGCATTAACAGTTACTTTTTTTGAAGCAATTTCTTGTGCCAATGCTTTCGTAGCACCTATCACACCGGCTTTTGACGCCGAATAATTTGTTTGTCCCGGCATTCCTTTTAAACCTGATAATGACACCATATTAATAATACGACCGAATTTATTTACCAACATATCTTTTAACAGACGTCTCGTAGTATAAAAAAAACTGTTTAAATTAGTGTTAATCACATCATTCCATTCATTATCGCTCATAAAAACCTGCAAATTATCTTTCCGAATGCCCGCATTATTAACTAAAACCTCAATATGATTTTCAGGATGATTTTCCGAAAATTTTTCAAGTGCTTTTTCAATTTCTGCGGGAACGGATACATCAAATTGTAACAATTCTCCTTTGCCGCCTGATAATTTTATTTCTTTCAGTGTTTTTTCTGCTTCTTCTGTATTTGAATGGTAATTAATAACAACATACATTCCGTCTGCTGCGAGTTTTTGACTTACAGCTTTCCCTATCCCTCTTGAACCGCCTGTTATTAATGCAAATTTCATTTTTAATCAGTTTTTTTAAATAAATCCGAATTTACTTTATTATCAGTTAAAAATTCTTTGACTTTATTTATTGCCGGATATAAAATTGAATCGTCTTTAAATTTCGGAATAATTTTTCGAATTTCAGTATATAATTTTTGCGATTTTACAGATAACTTATCTTTTACTTTTAAATAATCAACGGCCTGTACCAATGAAATCAATTCAATTGCCAACACTTCAAATGAGTTATTAATAACTTTCTGCGTAAGCAATGCCGCATTGGTTCCCATACTCACAACATCCTGATTATCATTATTATTAGGAATACTGTGAACCGACATAGGATTTGACAATGTTTGATTTTCGGCAACGGTTGAAACTGCCGTAAATTGTGCACCCTGCATTCCGAGATTTAATCCTAAAGTTCCGAGATTAACAAAAGGCGGCAAAATTTTATTTAATTTATCATTCAATAAAAAATTTAATTGGCGTTCTGCCAACATCGACAATTTGGTAACGGCAATCTTGAGCTTATCTGCCTCAACAGCAACATAATCTCCGTGAAAATTTCCGCCGTGGAAAACATTATTATGTTCTTTATCAATAATCGGGTTATCATTTACGGAATTAATTTCCTGAATTAAAATTTCTTGAGAAAAATTTATTGTTTCATAAACCGGTCCGAGAATTTGAGGTACACAACGAAGCGAATAATATTCCTGAACTTTATCTTCAAACACTTTCGTATGATTATTTTTCCCGTTATACAAATAATCTTTACGTTTTTTTATCAATTTGCTTGAAGAAAGAATTTTTCTCATTTCTTCGGCTACTTTTTCCTGTCCTTTATGAAATTTTACACTGTTTAATTCATATGAAAAATGATCGTCATAAGATTTAACAATTTCATTAATAATTGATGAAATCAACAACGAATAATTCAAAAGTCTTTTAGCCGAAAGTATATTGCTTAAACTTATACCGGTCATTACCGAAGTTCCGTTAATTAATGCCAAACCTTCGCGAAGTTTTATTTCTATCGGATTTAAATTTAATTTTTTAAAAACATCTTTGGTATTGTGTTCTTTCCTTTCGTAAAAAACCTTTCCTTCACCTATTAAAGCCAATGCTAAATGTGATAATTGCACCAAATCACCGCTCGCTCCCACTCCGCCGTGCTTATATATATTCGGATATATTCCGTAATTTAAAAAATCTTTCAAAAGAATAACCACAGAAGTATTAACTCCCGAATAACCTTTAAGCAAAGTATTAAGGCGAGCCAACATTGCTGCTCTCACACATTTTTCGGGAAGTAGTTCTCCGCTGCCGGCAGAATGACTTCGAATAAGGTTATATTGCAATTGAATTTGATCGGTTTCGCTGATTTTATACTGTGCCATAGGTCCGAAACCGGTATTGATACCGTAAATAACTTTATCTTTTGAAAATTCTTTTAAAAATTCAAAACTTTCGGATACTTTAGTCAAAGATCTTTCATCAATTTCAATTTCCTCATTTAGATAAACAATCCTTCGAACATCTTCTAAATTAATATAATCTGTTCCTATCTTTAACATATAAAAATTTTATTTATAAATTTAAAATCCGATTTCTGTATTTTGTGCATCTTTTCTGCGTTTCCTGAATGCTGTCATTTTAATTGCCGTAACAGCTCCCTCATCACCTTTATTACCCAACTTTCCTCCGGCTCTGTCTGCTGCTTGTTGTTGCGTATCGGTAGTAAGAACACCAAAAATAACAGGAATATTTTGGGTACGGTTAAGATCGGTAATACCTTGCGACACACCCTGACAAATAAAATCAAAATGACGTGTTTCTCCTTGAATAACACATCCCAAAACAATAACGGCATCAAAATTTGCACTTTTTATCATTGATTGAGCACCGTAAGTTAACTCAAAAGTTCCCGGAACATATTCTTTAACGATATCATCTTCATTTACACCGTGTTTTATCAAGGTATTATATGCTCCGTTATAAAGTGCTTCAGTTATTTTATTATTCCATTCCGATACCACAATGCCAAATCGCATTCCTTTTCCGGAAGGAACGGAATTAATATCATAATCGGACAGATTTTTTGTTGCCATAATTAAACTTTTTAATAACTTTCAGGTCTTAAAGAAAAACGGCTACAAATGTACAATAAAAATGCAGTCAGGAAAAAGATTTATATCAAAAATATGTTCGGCAAATGCTGCATTCGAATTGTAAAAAAAGATTTTGAGGTAAATCATATAAAAGTTTTGAATATCAAACAAGGATTTGCCGAAATTGAATACGATTCCGCAAATATTAACATTCAAAAGATATCTGATATATTGGCTCTGTCCGATTTATCACTAATAAAAAACAATGAAGAAAAGACTATTGAAAAACTGAAAGTTACAGTACGCGAACTAATTTTTGAAATGAATAATGTTGATTCAATTGCAAAAAAATCAGAATACATTATTGAAAAATTAGGTTTAAACTACCGATATCTTTCTCGTTTATTTTCAAAATATGAACCTATAACTTTAGAGAAATATATTATTTCAAATAAAATTGAACGCATAAAACAATTGATTTCAGAAAATGAATATTCTTTAAGCGAAATTGCTTATATGATGGATTACAGCAGTGTTCAATACCTTTCAACCCAATTTAAAAAAGAAACCGGTATCACTGTTTCTGACTATAAAGAACAGATAAATTCCGAAGAATAAGATTATTTTAAGTAAGATTTCATACATCTTTTGTAAAATTTCGTAACACACCAATTAAACTTATTCTCTATTTTTGCGTTATAGTTTTGTCAGCAATCACTAAAAAATTAATAAAATGAAACTTAAAAAAAATATAGCAGTCAGTGAAACAGGTTTTTTATTTGATCCTAATTCCGGGGAATCATTCTCATTAAATGAAACCGGGAAAAAGATATTATCATTTCTTGAAGAAGGAAAAAACGAAGATGAAATATCAAAATGGTTTACGGACAATTATGAAGTTGATAATGCGACTTTTGAAAATAATTTTAACGATTTTTTAACTGTTCTTCAAAATTACAGAATCGTTGAATAGTACAACATTAAAACTATAATTTTATGAAACCGAAATACACAATTGCGGTAACAGGTTTAAATAATACGGATAATCCGGGACCCGGAGTTCCTGTTATAAGAGCATTACGTGAAGCAAAAGATTTTGATGTACGCATTATCGGACTTGCCTATGAAAACTTAGAACCGGGAATTTATATGAAAAATATATGCGATAAAGTTTACCAAATCCCCTATCCTTCAACCGGTTCGGATGAGCTGATGAAACGAATAGAATACATTAACGAAAAAGAAAACATTGATGTATTAATTCCGAATTTTGACGCAGAGCTTTTCACTTTTATGAAATCGGAAGAAAAACTTCTTAAAATGGGTATTCATACATTTTTACCGACTATTAAACAATTTGAGGAACGTCACAAATCGGAATTAATGAAATTTGGTAAAAAATACAACATTGATATACCGTTCAGTAAATCGATTTCAAACCTTTCGGACATAAAAAATATTCAATACGAATTTGAATATCCGGTATTGGTAAAAGGAAAATTTTATGATGCCTATTTAGCATATAATCCGGCACAGATAACAGAATATTTCAATAAAATATCCGCAAAATGGGGTGTTCCCGTAATTATTCAAGAATTTATACGAGGTACCGAAGTTAATGTAATTGCACTCGGCGACGGCAAAGGAAATACAATAGGTGCCGTTCCGATGCGAAAACAATATATTACAGACAAAGGAAAAGCTTGGGGCGGCATTACATTAGGCGATGAAAATCTATTAAAGATAACAAAAAAATTAATTAAAGAAACCAAATGGCGAGGCGGTATGGAATTGGAAATTATTAAAACACATACCGATAAATATTACATTATTGAAATTAATCCGAGAATACCGGCTTGGGTTTATCTTGCCGTAGGTGCCGGACAAAACATCCCTGAGGCACTTGTAAAACTTACTCTCGGAGAAAATGTCGAACCCTTCAAATCTTATGATACAGGTAAAATGTTCATCCGATATTCTTATGATTTAATCGGAGACATTTCACAATTTGAAAAATTATCAATAACCGGAGAACTTTAAAAAGCAACACAAAATTCTTGAATAAATTCTAAATACTGAAAAAATGAGCGAAAAATTAAAATACGAAAGACCGATAATTACAAAAATAACTGCCGGAGTAACCGATAAATTCGGAATGCAATCGAAAATGCCGATTATTACCGCAATTGATAATATTCCTGTTGAAAAACTAATTAAAGACTATGGTTCACCGAGTTTTATTTTATCCGAAAAAACAATTAAAAAAACTTTTAATGATGCAAAAAGAGCATTTACGACAAGATATCCGAATGTTCAATTTGCCTGGTCATATAAAACAAATTATATGAACGCTGTATGCAGAATTTTCCATAAAGAAGGCTCTTGGGCAGAAGTTGTTTCCGGTTTTGAATACGATAAAGCATTAAGAAACGGTGTGGCCGGAAATAAAATTATTTTTAACGGACCTGATAAATCAAAAGAAGATTTGATAAAAGCAACAGAAAACGGTTCTTATATACACATAGATCATTTTGACGAATTATATGATTTGCTATCCATAGCTGAAACAACTGAAAAAAGACCGAAAGTGGCTATTCGGGTAAATATGGATACGGGAATTTATCCTCAATGGGACAGATTCGGATTTAATTATGAAAACGGTGAAGCTTGGAATGCTTTAAACCGAATATTAATAAGCAAGAAATTAGATTTAGTCGGATTACATACGCACATCGGAACTTACATGATGACACCGACACCTTATGCCGTTGCCGCATCAAAATTAGCCGAACTTGCAGTTCGATTAGATCGAAAATTTAATCATAAAATAAAATATATTGACATGGGCGGAGGTTTTGCATCAAAAAATACATTAAAAGGTGCTTACCTTCCCGGAAAAGATACTTGCCCTACTTTTGACGAATATGCCGAAGCAATTTCTGATGCTTTAATAAATTCGGAATTAGACCCGAATGAAATGCCGACACTTTTTTTGGAAACCGGCAGAGCATTAATTGATGATGCAGGATATATTATCGGAAGTGTTCTGGCAAATAAAAGACTTGCAAACGGAAGACGATCAATGATTATTGATACCGGTGTTAATATGCTTTTTACATCATTTTGGTATGAACACGAAATTTATCCTGCAAAAGAGTTCAGCTCTCATGCCGAAGATACAACTATTTACGGTCCGCTTTGTATGAATATTGATGTCATTCGTTCTGCCGTTAAATTTCCTCTGTTACAAAAAGGCGACCATTATGTAATAAAACGAATTGGTGCATATAATATGACTCAATGGATGCAGTTTATAACTTTGCGACCAAAAATAGTTCTTATTGATACAGAGGGGAATACACACATTATCAGAGAAAATGAAACCAATGAAAGTATGACAGCTTTGGAAAAAGTTCCGAATTATTTAAATTAGTTTTATATGAAAGCACTTCCGAAAATCAAATCATTTTATTCCTCTGTATTAAACAGTTATTCTCAAATTTTCTTTTCAGAGAATAAATTGTTTGCAGGATTATTATTAATTGTCAGTTTCTTAGATTTTTGGGCAGGAATATTTGGTTTAATTTCGGTTTTAACCGCAAATATTACTGCTTATATTCTGGGATATTATAAAATATCAATAAAAAAAGGCTTATACGGATTTAATGCTTTATTAGTCGGTTTAGGAACCGGAATTATTTTTGAACCGAGCATAGAATTAACTGTAGTCGTTATTTTTGCAGCTCTTCTTACTTTCTTCATTACAATTGCATTAGAGGGTTTTTTAGCTAAATATGCTCTTCCCTACTTAAGCATTCCGTTTTTATTAGGAATTTGGGCTGTTATTCTGGCAACAAAGGATTTTAGTGCATTAGGATTATCAGAACGAAGCATATACACATACAATGAATTATATGCACTCGTCGGCAAAAATTTGGTTAATTTATATGATTGGTTTAATAATATTCAAGGCTTTCAAAGTCTGAAGATTTATTTCTTATCCTTAGGTGCCATTTTTTTTCAAAATAATATTCTTGCCGGTATCATCATAGCATTCGGATTACTTTATTATTCCAGAATTGCCTTTTCATTATCGGTAATCGGATTTTGGTCTGCGTATTTATTTTATCAATTAATAGGTGCGGATTTTTCAGCACTTGCATATACGTTTATTGGATTTAATTATATTTTAACATCAATAGCTGTCGGCGGATTTTTTGTAATTCCTTCTGTCAAATCATATTCTTGGACTTTGATTTTACTGCCGATTACAGTTATTCTTACGGCAAGTTTAGGACATGTTTTTACTGTCTGGCAAATTTCAATTTATTCCTTGCCCTTTAACATTATTGTTTTATTATTTATTTACGTCTTAAAATTACGTTTTAATAAGCATAACAAATTAACCGATACTTTTACCCGACAAGCCACACCCGAACAAAGTTTATATTTATATCATACTGCTGCCGAGGAATTTAAAAATAAAAACTTTTATCCTTTAAATCTTCCTTTTAAAGGAGACTGGACTGTTATGCAGGCTCATAACGGAAACTATACACACAAAGATAAATGGCGACATGCTTGGGATTTTGTTGTAAAAGATGACGAAGGAAAACAATATTCCGGTACCGGTGATTTTTGTAAAGACTATTATTGTTATGAGAAACCGGTATTTGCACCTGCCGGAGGATTTGTTTCCGAAATTTCAGACAACATTCCGGATAATAAAATCGGAGATATTAATACCGAACAAAATTGGGGAAATTCGATTGTAATAAAACACGGAGAATACCTTTTTACGCAAATAAGTCATTTAAAAGAAGGCAGTATCGAAATTAAAAAAGGTGAATATGTAAAAAAAGGTGATATTTTGGCAAAAGTCGGGAACTCAGGACATTCTCCTTATCCGCATATTCATTTTCAAATACAAGCAACACCATATATCGGTTCTGAAACCTTAGATTATCCGATACACAATTTCATTGTCAAAAAAGAAAAAAAAATCGAACTTGTTGCCTTCGGAAAACCAAAAAAAGAACAGATTATTGCATCTGTAACAAGCGAAAAAATTTCGGAACATACATTACATTTCGTGCCCGGGAAAAAATTGCACGTATTATTTAACAAAACTGAGACAGAATGGATTATACGAAAAAATATTCTGAATCAAACATATATTTTTGATAAAAAAAATAACACAACAGCTTATTTTTATGAAAATGATGCGGGAATATATTTCACAAATTTTTACGGAAATAAAAAAGCAGAATTGTTCTATTTTTTTAATGCACTTTACAATGTCAGAAAATCATTTTATAAGGGAACAAAAACAAAGTCAACTATACGTCCGGATTTATTCTTCAATAAACCGACAATGTTCATTCAAGATTTTATTGCTCCGTTTTATATCTTTTTAAAATCAAAATTCATATTAGAATATATTGAAAAAGATGATGATTTTGTTCCTGATTTCGTGAAATTAAAATCGGAAATCTCAAAAGTAATTTTTAACAGAGTAATTAATAAAATGGTTTACGATATACTCATTAATAAATCCGGAAAAATTGAAATTCGTTTTAAAAATGATAATATATTAAGCGTTGAACCGATTAAAAATCCCTTAAACTAAACGACCTATGAGAGCTGTAATTATTAATATTTTATTTATTTTTTTTGTTTCATTTTCTTTTGCACAAAATACAATAACTGTTCCCGCAGTTGACAAAAAAACTTATCAGCAATATTTAAATAAAAATTGGAATGAACTTATAAAAACAGGCAAACAATCGCTTAAAAAAGGTATTGATTTTTATTATTTGCAATATCGAATGGGAATTGCATATTACGAGAAAAAGCAATATGCCCAATCGGTTAAATATTTTGAAAATATTTATACCGAAACTCCCGATGATGAATTAATTCAGGAATATCTTTATTATGCTTACTTGCTTTCAGGCAGAATTGATGATGCAAAATTACTTTCAAAATCTTTTGATAATAAGTTAACTGAAAAGTTACATATTGAAACAGAATATCCTTTTATAAGAGCATTATACATTGCAACACAACAAGATATAAATGAAGATTACAGCTACATTCCCAAAAGTAATGAACAGATTAATCAAAAAACCGTAACCGAAAAATCTTGGTATAATATCAGTTTAGAGCATGCAATAGGGAAAAGAATAACTGTTTTTCACGGATATTCACATTTAGAAATCAGCAATAACGTAATAGACACCAACCCTGATTTACCGTCGGAATATACTGAAAATTTAACTCAAAACGAATATTATTTTTCTTTAAAATATCATTTAACAAAAGGATTAAATTTAACAGGTGGTTTGCATGTTCTGCATTCCGTATATTTTGCTCCCAATCCTATGCAAACATTCGGAAGAAGGCAATTCTCATCTGCCTTGTATTATTATCCCGAAACTTCAATAACCGGTTCATTAAAATTAGATAAATCTTTTTCTGTATTTAATATTTCTGCGGAGTCTTCAATTTCAAATATTAATAAAAAACTACAAATACAACCGGCATTAAGTTTAAGAATTTATCCGTTCGGGAATGATAAATTTTATTCTGAAACAAGAGGAATATATTTATCGGAAAGAAGCAGTACCGTTTTTACTTACCATCCGGTAATTAAACAAAGTTTCGGTTTTACATTTTTAAAATATTCGTTTTTCAGTCCTTCCGTTACATACGGAGATTTAATAAATTACACGTCTTATAATGCTTTTATCGTAAATAATGATATTGATAAAACAAAATTCCGACTTGAAAGTTATTTAAACATCGGACTTGCCAAAGGTCGGTTTAATATTTTTCTGAATTATCAATATAACATCAAAGAAAATACATTTACAATTAACGGAAGCGACTCATATAAACAATATATAAATCAATCAATTACAGGAGGAATTAAATGGTATTTCAAGAAATATTAACTTTATAATTATTATATATGAAAACAATAACAAGTTTAACATTAATTTTATTTTTGAGCTTTACTCAACTTTTTGCTCAATCAAGTTCAGAAATTATTCAGGCATTCAAAATAAGCTATGCACTCGAAAAAAGCGGTTCATACAAAAAAGCAGCCGATGAATTAAAAAAAGTGTATTCAAATGAATCCTATGAAATTAATTTACGTCTCGGATGGCTCGAATATAATGCCGGATTATTTGATGAATCAGCTTCTAATTATCAAAAAGCATTAAATCTGAAGCCCTTTTCGGAAGAAGCAAAATTCGGATTAATATACCCGAAATATGCACAAGGAAAATGGGCGGAAGTCATTTCTCTTTACAAAAAGATCCTAAAAATAAATCCTGCAAATACGACTGCAAATTATCGGCTGGGATTAATTTATTTCGGAAAAAAAGATTACACAACTGCTGTAAATTACTTTGAAAAAGTAGTTAATCTTTACCCTTTCGGTTATGACGGGTTGTTAATGCTTGCTTGGTCCGATTATTATTTGGGAAAAACAAAGCAAGCAAAAGTTCTTTTTGAAAAGGTGTTAATGAACAGCCCCGCTGACAAATCGGCAACCGACGGTTTAAAACTTCTCAAATAACATAAAAAAGACCGTTGCTCTGTGTTCAACGGTCTTTTTTATATTTTTTTATTATAAATTTTTATAAATTCAGTTTTGCTCTTGTAATATATTTTTCAATACCTCTGGCTTCGGCACTTTCTCTGTAATCATTTTGAATTTTTTTATACGAATCCAAAGCATTTTGCCATTTTCCGAGTTCTTCATAAACTTGTCCTAATTTCATTAAATAAACAGGGCTTATAATTTTAGTACCCTCATCGGCTGCTTTTTTGTAATAAGATGCGGCATTTTCATAGTTACCTTTTTCTGTATAGGCATCACCAATATTTCCGTATGCGATTGCGGCTAATAATTTATCATCGGTTGAAAACTTTTTCAGATATTCAATTGCATTATCATAATCACCTATTTTATAAAATGAAATACCGGCATATAAATAAGCACCTTCAGCAACATTTGTAGCACCGTAATCATCAATAATTTGAATAAATCCGGGATAATCACCGTCACCGTTTAAGGCTAAATTAAAAGAATCTTTTTCAAAATATTGTTGTGCGGGAAAAACTTGCTCTAAAGCTTCTTCTTGTTGCGGCTGAATATAAAATTTCTTATACGAATAGATAATACCCACAACTATTAAAACCGCAATTGCTGCAATTGATAATTGTTTTTGATATTTTTCAAGAAAATGTTCGGTTTTTGATAATGACTCTTCTATTGTTCCGAAACTTCCGTCTAATTTTGCTTTATCCTTCTTAGTCATAATTTATTTTCTGATTAATTTTAAGTCGCAAAAGTATAAAAAATCCTGACTGAATAAAAAAAATCAACTAAAAATAATGTTTTTTTAAATTTTTTAAAGTCCTTTGTTAAAAATTTTAAATATAAACAGGAAAAAAATAAAATAATGTTCCTTCAAAATGTTAAAATAACCAATTTTAAGAATATTGAAAATGCAGAACTGATTTTTTCGGAAAAATTAAATTGTTTTACCGGAAATAACGGTTCCGGAAAAACAAATTTATTAGATGCTCTTCATTATTTATCATTTACAAAAAGTTATTTTAATACAAGCGATTCTTTATCTGTAAAACACAATGAAACATTTTTTGTAATACAAGGAGAATTTATCAGAAATGAAAAAACAGAGAATATTTATTGTGCCTATGAAAAAGACAAGAAAAAGACAGTAAAAAGAAATGATAAAATTTACAAACGATTCTCCGAACACATCGGATTGTTACCGATTGTTACCGTTTCTCCGAGCGATGCAATTTTAGTAACCGGTACCGGCGAAGAGCGAAGAAAATACATTGATTCTGTTATTTCTCAATATGATAAGGAATATTTATATGAGTTAATAAAATACAATAAAATTCTTTCACAAAGAAACAGATTATTAAAAAATTATCTTACTTCCCGATATTTTGATGCAGATACTATTTCTGTTTATAATGAACAACTTTCAAAATCGGGATTAAAGATTCATAAAAAAAGAAAAAGTTTTATAACTGATTTAATTCCTATTTTTAATGAATATTATGAAACGGTTTCAGGCAAAAATGAAACAGTCAGTATAGAATATGTTTCGCATTTAAATGAAAATAATTTTCTTGAGTTATTGCATCAGACTATTGAGAAAGATAAAATTTCAGGTTACACCGGAAAAGGTATTCACAGAGATGATTTAGCCTTAAATATCAATAATTTTCAGCTTAAAAAAGCCGGTTCGCAGGGGCAGCAAAAAACTTTTTTAATTGCTCTGAAATTTTCCCAATTTCAATTTATAAAAAATGTAAGTAAAGTAAATCCTTTGCTTTTACTTGATGATATTTTTGATAAATTTGATGCACAACGAGTCAGTGAAATTATAAAACTTACAAATAATAATTTCGGTCAAATTTTTCTGACAGATACCAATCCTGAACGTGTAAAAAAGATTTTAACGGGAAAAAATCAAAATTTCAAATTGTTTCACACCGAAAATGGAAGTTTCTCGGAAATATATTAAAACCCGTAATAAATTAAGAATTGAACCTGCTCCGAAAAATCTGATTCCTTAGCAGACTGTCAATTTTAACTTATCAATTATTTTCTTCACCCGTGTCATCCGAGTTATCTTCAAAATTATCTATTGCCGGATGTTTTCCCGTAAACTCATAAATAAACAAATTTTTGGTTTCTTCATTTGTTAACATATAATTATATATGCCTCTGTCTGTTTTAAAGCGTTTATTTTTTGTTTTTAAATCTTCAATTATCTTATTATATTCATGAACGCTTGAAATTGTTCTCATAATACTTCCTGAAAAAGTAAAAAAGAACCATTCATTTTCTGCTGTTTCAAGATAAATATAAATTATATCTCCGGTTCTTCTTTTTTTAATTTGAATATGACCGTTTACATATTTATTAATCATACGATTACCAATACTTAAAACTCCTATTTTTCCGACAGATTTGTACGATTTTGAAATAGGATCCCATTTAAAATCCAAATTTGTAAAAACTAATGTTTTATTTAATTTTTCGGGAAATCTTTTCGGTTGTCCGCTGTTTACCGACATTTCTTCGAGCATTTTATCAGTTGCTTCCACACCGAGAAGTTCATAAATGGGTTTTTTATATGAATTCTCACGCACTCTCAGCGAGTTTAAACTAATATTAGAAATTAATTTATCTCTTAAAATATTAAGTGCCTTTTTAGATATGAAGAAATCTAAATAAGTTAATGTTTGCATGGTAACTTCACCGGAATTTGTATCATATCTGATATCGCCCACACCGCCTAAATCATTAATCTTAACAGATTTACTGTATTTTATATGTCCTTCGCCGTTTACGATACAATAAGTTCGGTTTAAATCTAAATAGTTACCGGGCAGAGTTCGGTTATTAAATTTTTCTAATGTTGTTATTTCATATCTGTTATTGTTTTGACTGTATGTTACATAATAACTACTGTCTCTTACAGATAAAATTGATTCGGAATTTCCGTACGGATCGGAAGAAAGAAAAACCGGGAATGTATAAATTGAATCTTTTGCAGACATAATATCCGCATAAATTCGGGCTTTACTTGCCTCTAAATCTGAGTGTAAAAAGGGTTCTAAAGGCAAATAAATGCTATCCGGATCTATTTTCGATTTAAAATAGAACCATTTAGGTTTTGCAATATTACAAGAATGAATAATTTTTGCAAATCCTTCAAATCTCAATCGGTCTTTTGAAGCATTAAAATATACATCACCGTAATAATCAAACCACGGATTCAACTTAAATTTCTCATATTGTTCTACAAACCCATGTGCTACAGATGCACCTTTTTGCTGATCATAAGTAATGTTATCAAAATTAATATTCTCGAGTTTACCGTTCATATCTTCATACTGATAAATACCGGATGATGCAACATATGTTTTACTGCTGCTGATTTTTATATCAACGTCTGAAATATTATGCAAACCACGTGCTTTAACTGTTGTTTTCAGAAGCTTTTCCATATCACCGTTCTTATCGATAATCACATCACTGCTCGGCGTTACAACAATATCGGCAACAATAATTTTTTGTACATCTTTCACTATTATTTTATGATTTCCGGTGTAGTAATTTGCAACACTTCCGAAAAACATTAATGAATCTTTACCCGGGTCTGTTGAGATAAATTTCATATTTCCGTAATCAGGCATAAACAAGGATTTATCAAATCGGCAAATATCAATAAGGTAAGCACTGTCAAGAAGTTGTGCTTCTCTTGAAAATTTCGGATTGGTAAATCTGTTCATATTGTATCCCATATTAATTTTTCCTTCCCCGGTATGCCAAACCAGGTGATTAGGATAACTGATATATTTATCATTAACAAATTCAACTGATGATTTTTCACCTTTAATTTTTGCAAAAACTGCTTTTCCTGATTTAATATCAACAAAAGATTTCATATTATTGATTATAACATCCTTTATTTCAGAGTTCTTTTCCTTTATTGATATATTTGCTTTATCCGAAAACAAAGATTCTTTATTAAATACAAAATCATCTGCAGTAATAATCCCCTCGCCTAATTTAAAATTGCCTTTACCGGTTAAAGATTTTGGTCTGTATTCAAATTCTCCTTCAAAACTGCTCTTTCCGTCATACATTTTAACCGGATTATCTTTTGTTGTTTTATACCTCACAACATCATTTACGGCATCCCAAACAGTAGAGACCATTTTACCGTGAACTTCAGGAAATTCGGCATATGTATCTTCATTAATATATTTACTTATATCAATTTGATCTGCTAATGCCGTTAAAGAATCCGGATACAAATTAAAATCTTTTGTAGTAATTGTAGTATTATTCCATTTAGCTACACCGTTTGCCACCAAGCCGTCATTACTTAACTTTATAAATGAACGCAAGGTACTGTTCCGTGCAGATAATGAAACTTTTCCGTTAAATAAATCAATACCTTCTTTTGGCGTTTGATGGATAAATCCGAGGGAATAATCTTTTTGAACTGTCAGAGTGTCTTCAAAATCCGGAACGATACCTCCGGTAATCATTTTTCCCGGAATCTTTAAATTATATTTTGTAAGATATAATAAACTGTCATGTTTAAAAGGATAATTCTTAAAATAAAATCTTTCTCTCTTATATGCATCTGCGTGTTTACTTCTTCTGTCATAATATACATAAGATGTATCCTGACATTTAAACAGGGGAAATTTCGGGATATTTTTAGCTCCGGACTTATTTGTTTTTAGATCAATTTGAATTAAACCTGAAATATTTTCGATAGCAGAAGTCAGAAAAACCGGCTTATCTTTTTCGGAAGTTTCGGAAAAATCTTTGTCCCATATACGATAAACCAAAGAATCACCTTTATTAATATGTATATCATAATTTTCATAATTAAAATAAAAATCTTTGCCGTAAAAATCTGCCATCCCTGTTCTTAATCTTCCGGAAAAATACATATCTCTGTTTTTTCCGATAACAAATATCTTATTTGACGGAACAAAGCCGACTTTTTTTCGTTTATTCAGTATAACTTGATTGACCCCGAAAACTGTTAAATTATTATTTTTGACATTATAAACCGCATTAATCAACGGATATAAATCCGCATCTCGGGCTCTTTTAACACCTTTTGAAATAATATTTATCACATCATAATCTTTTTTATCAAAAAAGAACTTAATATAATCAAATAATTTCTGCTTTACTGTAACATACTTTGTATCTGCATTATAGTCAAGAAATCCTTCATACCATAAACCCATCAGCCGATGTATAACGCCTTCCGGACTTTGCCTCACAAATCGTGCATAGTCTTGTGCATAAAAACTTCTTGAACCTATTTTTCGGGTATATCTTTTAATATCAAACAAAGGATTATTTAATTCATACATTCGAAGTTTTGTGAAATCTCTTTTTGTAAAATAATCTACGGATTTCAGACTTGCTTCATTTCCTAACTTAGAATAAAATCGTATTAAAGTATCTTGTGTATTCCAAGTTATATTATCGGCTTTAATATAAACTTTTTGATAGGAATCATAAAACGGCAAATTTCCGCTTCCTTCACTGTTACGTGTAAAAGAAAATTCATTGTGTGTAATTTGAAAATTTACGTTTGGATGTGTTATAGAATCTGTTTTACCTATAAACAATGCAATTGCAGCTTTATTAGAACGTAAAAGACTGTCTTCTGAAGAAAACTCTTTTGATTTTGCTTCAAAGAATAATTTCCCGTTTTTTACATATTTTGCTGTTGCCTTAATACTGTCGGAACCCACGTATTTTAACACAGCTCCTTTCATTTTAATTCCGCTCAAAAATGAAATATTTTTTTGTTTGCTTTTAACTTCATAATTATAGTTATAAGATGTAAAAACAGGATAAAAACCCTGATTCCTGGCACGTTTAGATGCTTTATCATGAATACTTCCCAATATCGGATAATCTAAAATTCGTTTATTTGTATAACTTACCGAATCGGCTTTATATTCATTTTTATGTAAATTAATCGTATATTTTTTTAAATATGCTTTTATTACAGAAGGAGAATATCCGAAATATTTCCAATTTACATTGCCTCCTATACCTTTAAACTTTGATTGTAATAAAATAAAAGAACCGTCGGCATTATTGATTCTTAATGTATCACCGTCCGAACTGTATGATTCAAGTATTATATTTTTTAATCCGATAAAAAATAGTGCTTTTTTATTATCAAATTGAAATTTGTAAGTCCCTTTCGTATATTTCCATACCGAAGATTTTATTTTCATTAAATAATTATCAGTAATAAATTGATAAATTCCGTTAATAAAAAACTTCATTTTTGAAGATGTTAAACCTGCAGTATGCAATAATTTATCATAATAATTTAACCAAATTTTAAAATCAGATGAACGTTCACTTCGTAATTTTGCAATAGTTTCTATAAAGTACCAAAAAGTGGTATTTTTGTCAAAATGCTTTTCTGTATTATAATTTATTACTTTTGTTATTAAAATTCTTTCCTCTTTATCAAATTGTGAGATCCACATTTCGTTTAACACAGAAATAATAGAATCTTTTCTTTGTAAAATAGTGTCTTTAACAATATTTTCAGGATTTATTTCGTAATAAGTCTTTAATTCGGAAAATAAACTGTCAGCAGTAAAAACTTTACTGTTCTGAGAATAACCCGACAAAGAAAATGTAATTATTATACCAAACAGAAGGAAGAAATGTTTTTTCATTTCAAAATATTTAATTAGTTAATAACAGAGAATAATTTCTGTGCATCTGTGCAAGGCAAAAATAATTAAATTAGTACATCACAGCTATAAAATTAATAATTTATCAGATATTTAGTGAATTTTTAATAAAAAATATGAAATTTGCAAACTATGAATACAATCAAAAAAATATTCAAAACACTTCTGATGATTTTGATTATTACCGTATTTACTTATGCTGTTATGGCAGTTATAACTAATTTCTCTTTAAATTACAAATTACCTGATTATACATTTTCTCTGAGTTTACTGTCTGTTTTTGATATAAATACGGATATTTTTCACTTTTTTATCGGCTTTATTATCCTTAATATTATATGGATAAGCACAGCAATAATAATTTGGCTAATCACAAAGTTAATACATCATAAAATATGAAATTTTCAGCAATTATTATTACAATTATTTTTTTTCTCGGAAAAACAAGCATTGCACAAGATTTAAAACCTTATGAATTTCCTCGCGGGAATATGCGTTTAATGTTTTACAATTGTGAGAATTTTTTCGACACATTTGACGACACATTAAAGATCGACGAATCATTCTTACCTACAGGAGATCATCATTGGACACTTGCAAAATATTATAAAAAAGTTTACAATATTTCTAAAGTAATTACGGCTGTCGGGCAATGGAGTCTTCCTGAAATTGTCGGTCTGTGTGAAATTGAAAATCGCAAAGTCCTCGAAGATTTAACAAAAAAAACAGATCTTAAAAAATTTCATTACAAAATTATTCACAAAGAATCTCCGGACAGACGCGGAATTGATGTTGGTTTCTTATACAGGCCGGATAAATTTTTTCCGATAAACTATGAAGCAATTCGTGTAAAATTTCCGTTTGATGCAAACAAACCGACCAGAGACATTCTTTATGTAAAAGGAACAAATATTTATAAAGACACACTGCATATTTTCATAAATCACTGGCCTTCAAGATGGGGCGGACAAGCAGAAACCGACAGAAAACGTAAATTTGCAGCTTCTGTATTAAGAGCAAAAGTTGACTCCTTATTTAAAGCAGACGACAACCCGAATATTATTATTATGGGCGATTTAAATGACTACCCTACAAACAACAGCGTTGTTAAAGTACTTAGAGCCAAAACTTCTTTTGATAATATTCAAAATGAAAGTTTATATAATTTAGCCTATTATCTTCAGGAAATTAAAGGAAAAGGCTCTCTCAAGCATAACGGAGAATGGGGTGTTTTAGACCAAATAATAGTTTCGGGGATATTATTAAATAAAAAAAATAAAATACATACCACCCCGGATAATGTCCATGTTTTTGAAGCACCTTTTTTATTAGAACCCGATAATAATTATACCGGAGTAAAACCTTTCAGAACATATCTGGGATTTAAATTTCACGATGGTTACAGCGATCATTTACCTGTGTATATTGACCTTTTTGAAACTAAGAAATAATGCAAGATAAAATTTTAATTTTAGATTTCGGCTCACAATATACACAACTTATTGCCCGTAAAATAAGAGAACTGAACATTTACTGTGAAATTCATCCCTACAATCATTTTCCGAGTATTGACAAAACCGTTAAAGGAGTAATACTTTCCGGGAGCCCTTTTTCCGTCAGAGACAGCGATGCTCCGATACCTGATTTAACAAAAATAAAAGGAAAAATCCCATTACTCGGAATTTGCTACGGAGCGCAACATTTAGCACATCACTACGGCGGAAAAGTAGCTCCCTCAAAACATCGCGAATACGGAAGAGCAAATCTTCAAATTAAAGATAAAAACGATATTTTATTCAGAAATATTGAAGATAATTCGCAGGTGTGGATGTCGCACGCCGACACAATTACCGAAATTCCTGAAAATTTTATGATAACCGGAGATACCGAAAGCATAAAAACAGGTGCATTTAAAATTAAAAACGAAAAAACTTACGGTTTGCAATTTCATCCCGAAGTTTATCATTCGACTTTCGGAAAAGAAATTTTAAAAAATTTTGCCGTAGGCGTATGCAATATTGAGCAAAACTGGACACCTGCTTCCTACATTGAAACAGCAATAAACGAACTGAAAAATAAATTAGCCGGCGATAAAGTTATTTTGGGTTTATCGGGTGGTGTAGATTCTACGGTTGCAGCCGTTTTACTTCACAAAGCAATAGGTAAAAATTTGTATTGCATTTTCGTAGATAACGGATTGCTTCGCAAAAACGAATTTGAAGATGTTCTGAAATCATACAAAGGAATGGGGCTTAACGTTACCGGAATTGATGCAAAGCAGGATTTCTACAAAACTCTGCAAGGCATTTCCGACCCCGAAAAAAAACGAAAAGCAATAGGAAATACTTTTATTGAAATTTTTGACCGAGAAGCAAAAAAAATAAAAGACGTAAAATGGCTTGCTCAAGGCACTATTTATCCTGATGTTATAGAATCTGTTTCGGTAAAAGGTCCTTCGGCAACAATAAAATCTCACCATAATGTAGGCGGCTTGCCCGATTATATGAAATTGAAAATTGTTGAACCTTTGCGACTTCTTTTTAAAGATGAAGTAAGACGCGTAGGAGCAAATTTGAATATAAACAAAGAACTTCTCGGAAGGCATCCGTTTCCGGGTCCCGGGCTGGGGATTAGAATTCTCGGAGAAATTACACCCGAGAAAGTTCAAATTTTGCAAGATGCCGATGCAATTTTTATTAATGAACTTAAAAATAATAATCTTTATAATGAAGTTTGGCAAGCTGCAACAATTTTGCTTCCGGTAAAATCGGTAGGTGTAATGGGTGACGAACGAACTTATGAAAATACCGTTGTTTTACGTGCCGTTTCATCCGTTGACGGAATGACGGCGGATTGGTCGCATTTACCTCACGAATTTCTGGCAACAGTTTCAAATAAAATAATAAACAGGGTAAAAGGCATTAACAGAGTTGTTTATGATATAAGCTCAAAACCTCCTGCAACTATTGAATGGGAATGATAAGTTGAAAGGAAAAAGTAAAAAGGATAAAGTTGAAAGGATAAAGTTGAAAGTAAAAAGGAAAAAGTTCAGAGAGACACTTTACCGGATAGTATCTTTTTGAATAATCCTGATAAATAACTTTCAACTTTTAACTTTCAACTGTTAAGGAACTTCAACGGCGTTCAAAATTCCGGTAATAATATTTTCGGAAGTAATATTTTCGGCTTCGGCTTCATAAGTTAAACCTATACGATGACGCATAACATCTTTACAAACAGCTCTTACGTCTTCCGGAAAAACAGCCCCTCTGTGTTGAATGAATGCATACGCTTTTGCGGCAAGAGCCATATTAATTCCGGCTCTCGGCGATGCACCGAACGAAATTAAACTTTTGTATTCCGACAAACCGAAATCTTCCGGATATCGTGAAGCAAATACAATATCTACAATATATTTTTCGATTTTTTCATCAAGATAAATTTCTTTAACCAAATCTTTTGCTCTTAAAATATCTTCGGTTTTCAGCAAAGTTTTTACTTCGGGATATTCCTTTGCAATATTTTGACGAATAATTAATTGCTCTTCCGATTTTTTCGGATAGTCAATAACAACTTTAAGCATAAATCTGTCAACTTGTGCTTCCGGCAAAGGATAGGTTCCTTCCTGCTCTATCGGGTTTTGTGTTGCCAAAACCAAAAAAGGTTCGTCTAATTTATAGGTATTTTCACCTATTGTAATTTGTTTTTCCTGCATTGCTTCCAACAAGGCGCTTTGCACTTTTGCGGGAGAACGGTTAATTTCGTCGGCTAAAATAAAATTTGCAAACAAGGGTCCTTTTTTTGTAATAAATTCTTCCGATTTATGACTGTAAATCATAGTTCCGAGCAAATCGGCGGGAAGCAAGTCCGGAGTAAACTGAATACGGCTGAATTTTGCATTAATAATTTTTGCAAGAGAAGTGATTGCAAGAGTTTTAGCCAAACCCGGAACACCTTCCAACAAAATATGACCTCCTGTCAATAAACCCGTTAACAAACTGTTAATCATATGCTTTTGCCCTATAATTACACTATTCATTTCGCCGGTAATAGTTTCAATAAAACTACTTTCGTTTTTTATTTTTTCATTTAATTCTTTTATATCAGTCATTTTTTTGTTTTTTAAAATTACTGCAAAAATAAAAAAGCTTTAGTTCTTTTAATATTTATTACGAAAAAATTTACCTTTTATTATCTTTAAATGTATCTTAATACAAACTTTAAAAGTTACGGTATTTAATTACAAATTAAACTCATAATTACAGAAAATATTTCCTGTAAAATATTTAATATTATTTTGAGCATTCTTTATGCAACTATTATAAAAATCATACGTCTGTTATATAATATTAATCTAAGAATCAATATCAAATTATGAAGAAATCAATACTCCTTGCAATATTTTTTGCGATAATGTGTTTTTCTGTCGGTTTCGCTCAAAAAACCGGAGTTATTAAACTAAAAACAGATAAAAACAAATTTGAGGTTCAATTCCTGAAAAACAATGAATTTACAATATCAAATTCAATTTCTGAGGTTTTATTAAAATCTGAGAATACGAAAAAAGGGGAGTTTATTAATCTGTACGGAAGTAATTTAGTTAAAACTTTTAATAAAGGGATGCCTGATATTCCTGTAATTTCTAAATTAATTGAAGTCCCGCAAAATGCAAAAGTTAAAATAACCGTGGTATCCTACAACGAAGAAATAATTGATTTAGGAAAAAAAGGTATTAATAAAAAAATAATGCCTTCACAACCGTCTTTAAGAAAAGATATTAACTCTTCTGATGTTCCGTTTTATTATAATGAAAAAATATATAAAACCGATGCTTTCTATTCACAAGGTAAAATTGCTGATTATAAAGATGCAGGACAAATGAGAGATTCTCATATCGGACATATTCAAATTATGCCTTTTGCATATAATCCGGTAAAAAACCTTTTAAAAGTTTACAATAATATTAAATTAAAAATTGAATTCATAAATGCTGATTGGTCAAAAACAGAACAAATAAAAAAGGAATATACTTCACCTTTTTTTTCAGGTGCAAATACATCAGCCGTAATAAATTCGAAAATGTTTAATTTATCTTCAAAAGCTCTTGTTCAATCAACTCCGGTAACTTATGTTATCGTAGCAGACCCGTCATTTCATGATGCACTGCAAGCTTTCATTACTTGGAAAAAGTTAAAAGGTTTTGACGTAATTGAAGCATATACGGATAATCCCGATGTAGGTTCAACAGTTTCTTCTATAAAATCATATTTACAAAACTTATATAATAATCCTGCTCAAGGACATAATGCACCCTCATTTATTCTGATTGTAGGAGACATTGATAAAATTCCTGCCGCACAACATACCGAAGTTGCTGATAGTCCCTATTCTGATTTAGATTATGCCGAATATACAGGCGATTATTTACCTGAAGTAAATTTCGGTCGTTGGTCTGCTGATAATGCAACTCAGGTTACAGACATTGCAAATAAAACCATAAGATATGAAAAATACGAAATGGCAGATCCTTCTTATCTCGGTCAAACATTTTTAATTGCAGGTGATGATGAAGGACACGAAGATACATACGGCGGAGGTGCAATTTATTATGCCGACCGATATTATACAAACTCTGCACACGGAATTTATTCTCATACATTTCTACAAAGTACTATTGAAACCTGGGGCGGGAACACTCAGGGTAATGCTCAAGCTCATGATTCCATCATTACAGACATTAATAATGGTGTGGCATTGGCAAATTACACCGCTCACTGTAGTCCTGACGGATGGTTTAGCCCTTCTTTCACACAAAATGATTTAAATAATTACATTACAAACACCGATAAATTCGGACTTTGGATCGGAAACTGCTGTCAATCAAATAAATTTGATGAAAATGAAGCATTTGCAGAATTGGCAATCAGAAAGCCAAATGCCGGAGTTATAGGTTATATAGGCGGTTCTCAATATACCTATTGGGACGAAGATTATTGGTGGGGTGTAGGAGTCGGCAGCATCGTTGCTCAGCCGACATACGAAAGTACTACTGAAGGAAGTTACGACGGTGTTTTCCATGACCAAGCAAATGAGACTAATGATATATCGAAATGGTTTCCGACAAATTATCAAATGATTTTAGCCGGAAATCTTGCTGTAGAAGCATCTACATCCGGTCTTAAACCATATTATTGGGTTATATATCAACTTGCCGGGGATCCTTCAGTTTCTTCATATATCGGAGTTCCGGAAGCTATGACAGTAACTCCTTCACCTGCCACACTAATGATGGGAATGACTTCTCTAAACGTATCATCTGCACCATATAGTTATGTTGCTTTATCGCAAAACGGAACTTTGATTGCTACGGCTTTATCTGATGCTACAGGAAATGCAAGTTTGTCATTTGCAAGTAATGCTCTCTTCGTTGGTAATGCAGACCTTGTTGTAACATGTCAAAATAAACAACCTTATATCGGAACTGTAAAAGTAAACCCTGCCGATGAACCGTATGTTGTATTAAACTCATATACTACAAGTGCATCACCTGATTACGGACAATCAATAACACTTAACGTAACATTAGAAAATGTTGCTGTAAGCGGCAGCGGTTACGATGCAGGCAATGTTAATGCTGTCATTTCGACCTCAGATTCCTATGTAACAATAACAGACAGTACTGAAACATACGGAACAATTATCGCCGGAGAAAAAATATTAATTGATAATGCTTTTGCAATAACAATTGCAGATAATGTTCCCGACCAACATATTATCAGTTTTGATATGGCAATTACTGCCGATGACGGATATTCTTGGGATGCAACTATAAATGTTATCGCAAATGCCCCTTTATTAGAGATTGGTTCTCTTGTAATAAATGACATTACAGGTAATAACAATAACATTTTAGATCCCGGAGAAAATGCAGATATTGTAATCCAAACAACAAATAAGGGACATGCAGATATTGCAAATACTGCCGGAACACTCTTGTATTCAGGAAGTGATTTAACTATTAATTCTGCATCAACATTACCCTATAATTTATCCGTAAATGAGACACAACTGTTTGCTTTTAATGTTACCGTAAGCAATTCAGCTCAGGAGAATACTCCGATTACGGTTCAATATTCCGTTTCCGGAGGAAACAGCTCTCAATATACAAATAATAAAGATTTTGATTTGATTTTAGCTTATGCCGAATACTGTGAATCAAGAGCGACAAGTTCAAGCGATTCAAGAATTGAAAATGTCATTTTCGGGCAAAATGTATTAAACAGTGAAATCTCAAATAACACAACATCAGACGGTTGCTCAACTTATTCCGATTTTTCTGATTTAACGGCAAATGTAGTGCAAGGCGAAAAAGATTCACTAATTTTTACAATAGGAACATGCAGCGGGAACTACACTAAAGCAGCAAAAGTTTTTATAGATTGGAACGGGGATTATGATTTTGACGATATAAATGAAGAAGTTTTTGTTTCAAATACATCAAGCAGCTCTTTTACGGATACGGTTGAAATTATTATTCCCGACAATACTAAAATAGGAAATGTAAGAATGCGAATTGTTTGCGAAGAAACATCCGATGCTTCAAGTATTAGCACATGCGGAACATATTCTTGGGGAGAAACAGAGGACTATACTTTAAATATTGCTCTGCCTGTTACGCAAGGAGGATTTCTGTCTGTTGAAAATTCACAAATCTGTATCGGAGATAATACAGGAAATATTACATTATCAAATAACTTCGGCACGGTAACGGACTGGGAAAAGAAACTTGAATCCGGGACATGGACTTCAATCGGTTATACCGGAAATATATACTCGGAAATACCGGCAGAACCCGGAATTTGGTATTACAGAGCCGTTATTGATAACGGTATTGCTTATTCGGATTCAATTTTCATAACAGTCAATGCCTTAAGTACCGGAGGAAATACAGGCAACGATACAACAATATGCGAAGGAAGTTACATTAACCTTAATTTATCAAATCAATTAGGAACAATTACTAATTGGGAAAGACAATTAAACGGAGGATCTTGGGAATATATTCTTAACACCCAAACAAACTTATCGGAAAAACCTTCAGAAGACGGAACATGGTTATACAGAGCACATGTAAAAAACGGTACTTGTAATAGTTATTCCGACACAACAAGTGTTATTGTTAATCCATCTGCAGTTTCCGGAATTATTGATGTAACAAATGCGGATATTTGTACCGGATCTCAAGTAACACTTACAGCGAACCAATATGACGGTAATATACAATGGCAATCATCCTTAAACGGAACAGATTGGACTGATATTACAGGTGCAAACTCCGACAGCTATACCACTGATATTTTATCTGAAACAACTTATTTCAGAACTCTTGTTTCATTAGGAACTTGTAATGATTCTATCTCCAATCCGGAAAAAATTAAAGTTTTTCTTAACCCTGTTGCCGACTTTTATTATGATACAGATAATCAAAAAATTACGTTCACTAACACATCCGAGAATGCAACAAATTATTTATGGAATTTCGGAGACGGAAATACTTCCGCACAAGAAAATCCGGTATATATTTATAATGAATCCGGAACTTACATTGTAATGCTTACTGCATACAGTGAAGTATGTGATAATAATCAAATAACAAAAGACATTAATGTAAATTATGTCGGTATCCCGAAAACAAAATCGTTCATCTCAATTGCACCGAACCCGAATAACGGTTTATTTACAGTCAGAACAAAAGGTTTAAATACTTCAAATTCAGAAATCAGAATTTACTCGGTAAGCGGAAGATTAATTTATCAAAACAGAATAAACTCTGATGTCTTTGAAATTGATTTGTCAAATCAGGCAAAAGGTATTTATTTTGTGAAAATTACTTCTGAAAAGCAAAGCTTAAATTCAAAATTAATTATTCAATAAATTAGTTCTGTTAAAAAAAGAGCCCTCGGTTGAGGACTCTTTTTTTTATTTGCAAAGAGACATACTTTCGAAGTCAATTTCCTTTTTGTGCTTTCCGTATGTTTTATGAACGGCACTATCTTTTATTACATAAGTTTCTTCTTTGCCGAATTTAACGGAAAATAAGACTGTTAAATTTTCGCCGGCTTCATCTTTCATCATTAATCTTGCTAAATTATAATCCGGTAAACACAATAAATTTTTATGACATACAGGACAAAACAGATTAACGATTTCACCTTTTTCAATGCTTAAAGACGAATGTTTGACTTTTGTATAATCTCCTAACTTTGTATCTAATAAAATAACGCCTCCTTCTCCGCTGTTTTTTTGAACTGCTAAAACAACATTATTCTCAGCATTTAAAAGGGCAGAACAAGCAGGACAATAATAATTATTATTGACATCCATTTTTATTTGATTTTTTATAGTTTTATGAAAGATACAACTAAAACTTCAAAAAATCAAGAAATAATGAAAATAAATATTATAAAGAAGTGTCAGAAGGCGGAGCTGTTGTTAACTTTTCCATCTCATTATCAAACATATACATTTTTGCCTTATCGCCTCCGAGAAGATTTAATTTATCTAAAATTGTTCCGAAAAGATTTTCTTCTTCAATTTGTTCGGCAACATACCATTGCAAAAAATTAACGGTTGTAAAATCTTTTTCTTCATAGCATATTCCTACCAATTGATTTATTTTTTCAGAAATCATTTTTTCATGTTCATAAATTTCTTCAAAAACTTTTTGAACAGATTTATATTCCGATTCAGGTTTTTCAGATTGAGGAACAATTGCATGACTTCCTCTGTCATTAACATAATGAAATAATTTCAACATATGTTCGCGTTCTTCATCGGAATGTTCGTATAAAAAATTTGCAGTTCCGTTATATCCGTTTTTTTCTGCCCAAGAAGCCATTGCCAAATACAATTGTGAGGAAAATTGTTCCAATTCTATTTGTTCGTTTAATGCTTTTTCAACTTTTTCTTTTAACATAATATTATATTTTTTATATTATTTATGAAATTGAATTAATAATTTTGTTTAAAGTTTCACTCGGTCTCATTGCTTTTTCCGATTTTTTAAAATCGGGAAAATAATACCCCCCGATATCCGTGGCTTTTCCTTCGGCATGAGCAATTTCTGTCAATATTTGTTTCTCATTATCCTGCAATTGTTTTGATACTTTTGCAAATTTATCTTTTAATTCAGTATCATCAGTTTGATTTGCTGTTGCTTCTGCCCAATACATTGCCAAATAAAAATGTGTTCCTCTGTTATCAAGTTCACCGGCTTTTCTTGAGGGTGACTTTTTGTTTTCAAGATATTTACTGACAGCTTTATCCAAAGTTTCGGAAAGAATTTTTGCTTTAGAATTATTAAATTTATCGGCCAAAAATTCTAATGACACCATTAAAGCCAAAAATTCTCCGAGTGAGTCCCATCTTAAATGCCCTTCTTCCAAAAATTGTTGAACATGTTTAGGTGCCGAACCTCCTGCTCCTGTTTCAAAAACACCGCCTCCTGCTAATAAAGGTACAATTGATAACATTTTTGCACTGGTGCCGAGTTCTAAAATCGGAAATAAATCTGTTAAATAATCTCTTATAACATTACCGGAAACTGATATTGTATCTTTCCCGGCTCTCACTCTTTCCAATGAAAATTTCATAGCATTATCAGGAGACATAATACGAATATCCAGTCCTGAAGTATCAAAATTTTTAAGGTATTTTTCAACTTTTTTAATAATTTGCGCATCGTGTGCACGATTTTTATCCAACCAAAAAATTGCCGGTGAACCGGTAGCTTTTGCTCTGCTTACAGCAAGTTTTACCCAATCTTGAATCGGAATATCATTAACTCTCGACATTCTCCAAATATCTCCTTTTTCAACTTTATTTTCTTCTAACACATTTCCGTTTACATCAATAACTCTCACGGTTCCGTTTACCGGAATTTCAAAAGTTGTAGGATGCGAACCGTATTCTTCAGCTTTTTGAGCCATTAATCCTACATTTGAAACATTTCCCATTGTTGCAGGATTAAAAGCTCCATGATCATTACAGTCATCAATAACAACCTGATACATAGTTGCATAACATCTGTCGGGAATCATTGCTTTCGTATCATGAAGTTTGCCGTCCGGTCCCCACATTTTGCCTCCGTCTCGAATAACAACCGGCATTGAAGCATCAACAATTACTTTATTCGGTGCATGGAAATTCGTAATTCCGTTATCGGAATCGACCATTGCCACTTTCGGTCTTACCGAATAGACAGTATTTATATCTTCTTCAATTTCTTTTCTTTTATCTTCGGGAAGTTGCTTAATTTTATCATATAAATCACCAATTCCGTTATTTATGTTTACACCGAGTTTTTCAATAATATCGGCATGTTTTTCAAGAACATCTTTATAAAAAACAGAAACTGCATGTCCGAACATAACAGGATCGGAGACTTTCATCATTGTGGCTTTAAGGTGCAATGACAATAATATATCTTTTTCTTTAGCATCTTCAATTTGTTCTTTATAGAATTTACGAAGTCTGTTTTTACTGATAAAAGTTGCATCTAATATTTCACCGTCTGATGATTTTAAACCGTCTTTCAAAATTCGAGATTTACCGTTTTCATCAACTAATTCAATTTTAAATTCAATTCCTTTTTCTGTAACAACAGATTTTTCGTTTCCGTAAAAATCTCCGTCTTTCATAAATGCAATGTGAGTTTTTGAATTTTTTCCCCAAGGTTTCATCATTTTATGAGGATTTTTCATAGCAAATTTTTTAACGGAAACAGCAGCTCGTCTGTCTGAATTTCCCTGACGAAGAACCGGGTTAACGGCACTTCCCAGAAGTTTTGCAAATCGTTCTGCTAATAATTTTTCTTCTTTTGTTTCAGTATTGTCAGGATAATCGGGAATATTATATCCTTTTGACTGTAATTCCTTAATTGCCTCTTTTAATTGCGGAATTGAGGCACTTATATTCGGAAGTTTGATAATATTAGTTTCAGGTTTTTGGGTCATTCTGCCTAATTCCGAAAGGGAATCTTTTATTCGCTGCTCATCTTTTAAATATTCAGGAAAAGCGGCTATAATTCTTCCTGCGAGCGAAATATCTGCAGTTTCAATATCAACACCGGCAATTTTTATAAAAGCATTTACAATCGGCAATAAAGAATATGAAGCCAATGCAGGAGCTTCGTCAGTATGTGTCCAAGTAATTTTTGAATTTATCATTATATTTTATTTAAAGAGTTAAATTTTACAAAAGAGAATTAATTGTGATTTTGTAATTTTTTTGCGAAAGTAAATAATTAAAACCCTAAAGCATTATTTTTTTTAATTTTTTTAATAATCTAAATCAAAATCTTTTTTTAATTTATCAAGACTGGGGTTTTTCTTAACAAGATATTGAAATTTATCTCGATCGGTATAAAGATATTCTTCATTATTTTCAGAATTATCGTCTGAAAGTTTAAATATGATATTTAGTTCAGAGATACCGGTTCGATTTCTCATAAATGAAATTATTTTACTTTTTGCAGGGATTAATGCTAATTCTAAAGACTTATTCATTACCGTTAATTCAGCATGAGTTTCATCTGTCATAACAAGTTTTTCAGATTTTAAAGCGTTATAAAGTCGAGGTTTTTGTTCAAATTTTCTGAGTATTTCTTCCCAAGCTTTTTCAATACTGATAAATTCTTTATTAGTTTCAGATACTGCAATATCCGTATCATTTTGTTTTGTTTTTTCTTCCGTTTTACGAAAATTTCCGTTAATAGAAATCCCGGATTTTCTTTGAATTATTTTCGGCGTATTTTCTTTAATTTCCTTAGTTTGGGTTTTTCTGTATTTTGGAGTTTGTTCCTGCGAAACTGAAAGTTTGGCTTGTGTTTGCGAATTCTGATTTATATTTTCAGTTTTTTTTTTAGCTTCTTTCGTAATTTCACACATTTTCATTAAAGCCAATTCAACCTGAAGACGTTTATTTTTACTTGCTTTATATGAAAGATCAGTTTGATTACTAATATCCAAAGCTTTTAATAAGAACAAAATATCGGTTTCCCGAGATTGTTCAATATATTTTTGTTTTATTCCGGAACCTACTTCAATTAATTCAACAGTTTCCTCATCTTTGCAAACCATTAAATCTCTTAAATGAGAGCTTAAACCGCTTATAAAATGATGCCCGTCAAATCCCTTATTTAAAATATCATTAAATATAAGCAACGAATCGGAAATATTATTTTCAGTTAAAGCATTTGTCAGTTTAAAATAATAATCATAATCAAGAACATTTAAGTTATCAATTGCTGCCTGATATGTAATTTTTTTACCCGTAAAACTGACAATTTGATCGAAAAATGATAATGCATCACGCATTGCACCGTCAGCCTTTTGAGCAATAATATTCAAAGCATCTTTATCGGCTTCAACATTTTCTTGTTCGGCAACCCAAGACAAATAGTTTACGGAATCTTCAACTTTAATTCTGTTAAAATCAAAAATTTGGCAACGAGATAAGATGGTAGGAATAATTTTATGTTTTTCGGTTGTAGCAAGAACAAAAATTGCATAATCAGGCGGCTCTTCAAGTGTTTTCAAAAAGGCATTAAATGCTTGCGACGATAACATATGAACTTCATCAATAATATAAACGCTGTGTGTTCCTATCTGAGGAGGAATACGAACTTGTTCAATTAAGTTACGAATATCTTCAACCGAATTATTCGATGCCGCATCCAGTTCATGAATATTATATGAACGGTTATCATTAAAGGCTTTGCAAGATTCACATTCGTTGCACGCTTCAAAATCATCTGAAAGATTTGAACAATTTATTGTTTTGGCAAATATTCTTGCACAAGTAGTTTTACCCACCCCTCTGGGACCGCAAAAAAGATATGCATGTGCGAGCTGGTTTGTTTTAATTGAATTTTTTAAAGTTGTAGTAATAGATTGCTGACCAACAACTGATTTAAAATCATGCGGGCGATATTTTCTTGCCGATACAATAAAATTTTCCATAACAAGCAACAAAAATATAAAAGAAAAATGCAACTGCCAATTTGTTTCATTAACTGTTAAAAGTTTTTTGTCGGAAAAACAACTGAATAAAGCCATTTTGACAGGAAAAACATAGAGAAACAATGCTGACAATCAGATAAATACAAAAATTACAAATTTCGCACCATCAAAGATTCACACTATTGCGACATTTTGTCATTAAAATATTATTTGGAATACATTTTGAAAATATATGAATAAAAATCAAAATTTATTGTTTAACTTAAAATTATGGAGGAATAAATTATGACACTTGCAAAATTTAATCAATTACCGAGTTTATTCGACCAATTTTTCGAACATGACTTATTTGACTGGTCGAACAAAAATTTTTCGAGCACAAATACGACTCTGCCTTCCGTAAATATAAAAGAAGGCAATGATGGCTTTGAAGTTGAAATGGCTGCACCCGGTTTAGAAAAAAAAGATTTTAACATTGAACTCAACGGTGATTTATTAACTATTTTTTCTGAAAAGAAAATTGAAAATGAAACAAAGGAAGATGAAAAATACACTAAAAAAGAGTTCAGTTATCAATCATTCAGCCGCTCATTTGCACTTCCTAATATAACGGATAACGAAAAAATAAGTGCCGAATATGACAACGGAATTTTGAAAGTTTTCATTCCGAAAAAAGAAGAAGCAAAACCAAAACCGGCCAAACAAATTGCAATTTCATAATAGTTATTATAGTGCCGGAAATTTAACCGGCACTTTTTTATTATATGAATTGTTTAACTTTTAAAAGCCTGTAATTATGAAAGCAAGAAAAATAAACACAAGAAAATTGCCTGATATTATTGAAATATTTTTCGGAAAGAAACCGACCGAACATCAAAAAAATCAGTTTTATACCGATATGCTGCCTTCGGTTAATATTTCTGACGGCAAAAAAGAATATAAAATGCAAATTGCATTACCGGGTTTTGATAAAAAAGATGTTAATATTGAATTGAAAGATAATTGCGTTATTCTGACTTCGGAAAAGAAATATGAAAACGAAGAACAAGATAAAAATTGGTTAAGAAAAGAATATTCATATTCCTCATTCAGAAGGATTTTCAGACTTCCTGAGGGTACAGACGAAGATAAAATAAAGGCAAAAATGAAAAACGGAGTTTTATCTCTTACGATAGGAAAGAAAAAAGAATTTGTTAATGAAAACAAAAAAATAAGTGTAAACTGATTATTAAAATTGATTTATTCGGAAGAGGCTGTCTTTTTAAACAGCCTCATAATTTTATTCTCGACCCAATTTCAGAAAATCATCTTTAAAATCTTTTAAAAGATGCATTGCATTATTCTCTCTTAATTTAGAATTAATTACACTTCTTTTATTAAACAAAGCCTTTGATAATTCTGCTGCAAAAGTAACTGAATTCATACTGTCTAACTGTTTTTCCGTAAAACGTTCATGAAAATCATCGGAAATCGGTTGCACAATACAAACACATTTCAACGAATCTGTTTTATTCGAAATATCATTACAATATTTTTCTTCCAAACCTTTAATTGTATGAATACCTGTCAAATAGATATAACCGAAAAGTCCGCTCGCAAGCAATACAATCACAACGAGAAGAATTTTAAATGCTTTCTTCGTCAGAAACCTGACAATAATAATCAAAGCAATCAATGCAATTACACCGATAATAATAGTCTCTTTGTTCATAAACCAAAATTTTATAATAAGTTTGCCGTGAATTTAATAATCGTAAAATTATAATTTTTTATTGATTTTAAAATTCATTTAACAAAAAATATATGGCTGATAAAAAAAAATATACCAAAAAAAAACCGATAAATAAATTCTCAGGTAAAAACCCGAAAAAATCGTATCTCAATAAAGAGACAAATATTATTAAAGATGAAGAAATTCGCCTGAATAAATACTTGGCAAACGCAGGTATTTGCTCAAGACGCGATGCCGACAAACTAATTACCGACGGCTTTGTTAAAGTCAACGGAAAATTTGTTACCGAACTTGGTACAAAAGTTAAAAAAACGGATATTATAAAATATAAAAACAAACTTATCAAATCCGAAAAACACGTTTACATTCTTTTAAACAAGCCCAAAGGTGTTCTTACAACTGTTTCGGACGACAGAGGGAGAAAAACGGTTCTCGATTTTTTCAGAAATAAAGTTACGGAACGCATATATCCCGTAGGCAGACTTGACAAAGACTCCACCGGCATACTTCTGCTGACAAATGACGGTGATTTAACAAAAAAACTCACACATCCGAAATACAATAAAAAGAAAATTTATCATATTTTCCTGAATAAGGAATTAGAACAAAAAGATGCCGAAAAATTAGTTAAAGGTATTGAATTGGAAGACGGATTTATGAAATTCGATACTCTTGCATACCCCGATCCTAAAAGCAAAAAAGACATCGGAATAGAAATTCATTCCGGAAGAAATCGAATAATTCGACGTATGTTTGCCGAATTAAATTATTACGTTCTGAAACTTGACAGAGTATATTTTGCAGGTTTGACTAAAAAAGATTTAAAGCGCGGAAAATGGCGTTTTTTATCAGAACGTGAAATCTCAAATCTTAAAAAAGGAAGTTACGAATAAGTTTGGGATAATTTTTGCTTTATATCTCGTGAACTGATTTAATATAAACAAACCGGAAAATATGAAAAAATTACTTCTTATTCTGATAATAATAATTCCCGTTAAGGTTTTCAGCCAACTGTATTACTACCCGATTACAGATGCAAATATTAACAAAACTCAAAAATTCTTTTTTGTTGACAACCATAAAATACTTTGGAAAATGAAAATGAAAAAGACAGTAAAACCCTTAATTAAAGATTTACCCTATAAAACAATTAAATACTACGATTATATCAGCCCGAAAGAATATCTGATTACAGACGATTATATTTTTTTCCCGAATGATAAAAGTTTAATAGTTCTTAACCGAAAAGGTAAATTGATAATGAATATGACAGCTCCTCGCAAACAACTCTTTGACAGTACCGAATTCAGTAAATTTACAATATCAACTCCGGGCGGAACTTGTGAAGGTAATGCAGGAAAAGGTTATTTTATGGAATTTTGCGGTGATTATTTGTTTTATGTTACAGGAAATAAAATGATTTGTTTGGACAGAAAAAATTTTGAAATAATTGAAGAATACGACTTTAAAGATTTTAAAAACAGGGCAAAAGCCCCGTTTCATAAATATATTTTCGAAGCCGTCGAATTTACGATAGAAATTGAAGGTAAAGATCTTATAAATTAATTTGTCCTATAACAGTATCGAAAAAGCGATATTCTCCGAAGTATCAACAACTTTTAAGCAGTAACTCGTAAAAGCCGACATAAATTTCGCACCTGCACGAATTATTTTTGAATTTGTAATAAGCCAAACACATTTTATTTGTTCTTTAAGTTCTTTTAACTCTTTTTGCCATATTTTTTGAGCCTTCAAATCAAAACCTTTCATATTAAGAGAATCCCATATTACTATCACCTTATCCTCTCCTAAAGTATCAAAAAAATCTCTCCACTCAGCAACTGCAATTTCTGCATCTTCAGCACTAAAATGTCCGGTAAACGTAAATTTCAAACAATCTTCCCCTTTAAAGGAAACTAACTCTATTACAGGATTTAATTTTTTTTCGGTCATAAAATTTTGTTTATATATATAATTCGCAATTTGTACACAGAACCTGTTTTATTAATTCAACACCCTAAGCGTTATCAGTCTTTTCTTTTAATTGTTATAACGAAATTATTAAAATAAAGTTTCAAATTATGCTGTCTAACATTGTCGTAAGACTGTTATATAATATAACAGTCAATAAAATTTAATTTCTGTTTGTTTCATTTTTATTACTTTAGCATTTTGAATATATTTTGTAAAAAAATCAACCGTAAAATGAAAACACATACTAAAAGATTACTTTTTATAATAAGTTTTATAACTCTTTCAACAATAAACTTCTCGTGGACAAGCGTGTTCAAATATGATTTCGGAAATTTAAAAAATAAAAGTTATTACAAAACACTTTTTAATGAAGCAGAACAATTAAAATTAGCTGATGCCGATAACTATTATGCTAAAGGAAATACAAAAATGCTCGAAGCTGAAAAATATTTCAGAAAAGCAGACGGATTTAAAAAAGTTGCTGAAAATTACGGCGGCAGAACTTTAAAAAAGGCAAAACATTATGAAAAAAAAGGAGTGAAAAGTTCATTAAAAGCATATGATTCTTTTTTTAAAGCATCGGATTTAAAATTTAATATTTATTCCGAAAAATTAAAAAATATGAATTCCGATAACTCAAAAAAATGCTTAAAGCAGAAGAAATTGCTATAAACGCTCGTTCAATATATATAGACGGAACAGAATTAAAAGCCCAAGCCGAAAAGCTGAAAGGCAAAACCAAAGTTGATGCTTTTAAACTTGCTTTTGATAAGCATTTGGAAGCAATACATAATCAAGAAATTGCTTTTAAAATATATATGAATGATCCTGATATTATTTATAACAAAAATACAGATAAAATAACTGACTCTTATAACACAAATAATAAACAAAAAGAAGCAACTTATTCAAATAAAGACAATAATAATTTAGCAGATAAAGATATTTATAACTCTGATAATGACCCTAATATATACAACTCAAAAGAAGAATTTATTATCAGCAAATTAAATATGAGCCAAAAAGATCTTTCAGCCCTTGCAGATGCAAAAGATAAAAAAATATACGCTGACAAAATAGCTGATGATATTGACAGTGATTACGAAAAAATTCAAAAAATAAGAACCGAAGCCGATGCGTCGAAAGATGAATATGAAAAAGAAATGAAAAATAAAATGGCGTCCGGTTTAGAAGATGTGTTCTTTAACAAAATGCTGAAAGCTGCTGATTTGTATTTCAATGCAGATAAGACAAAATATGACATTTACAACAAATATTTACCTGCTGCAAGAAATTCAAATAAAATTAATGAAGCTCGAAAATTTGAAACCAACGCAGAAAAACTTAATGCCTCAGCATTACAAAAATATCATAAAGCAAATTTTTATTCAGGGCACAAATCAGATAAATACATTCAAATAATGGATGCTGTACAAACAGAACTTTCGGCAATTCAAGAGCAGGAAAATGCTTACAGTATATATTTTAACAAACCCGCCAAAGCAATAACACCGCCGATTGTAAACCAAGAAACAAATAATAATAACACAAGCAATGAATTAACTTATAATTACTCAGGTTCATATATGTATTCAAAATACAATCCTAAACCTGTTCCTGTAAAATATAAAAACGGTATTGTGTTCAAAGTGCAAGTCGGTTTGTTTAAGGAACTTTTACCGCTTTCAAAATACGGAAAATATTCTCCGATAAGCTATGATACTTTTAAAAATAATCCTTACAAAAGATTTATGGTCGGCGAATACAGGAGTTATAAAGCTGCCGAATACGTACTTAATAAGATTAGAGGAAAGGGTTTAACCGATCCGTTTATCGTTGCTTATGAAAACGGAGTAAAAAAATCAGCAACATACGGAATATCTAAAATTATTCGCGATAAAGATTTTGAAAAAACAGAAACAAAAGAAATGTCCTTACTGACGGGCGGAGTTTATAAAAACAATAACAATTCTGATTATCAAACAACATACAATCACAACAGTACCGAAGGTATAAAAGACATTTCAAAATTTAACGGTTTAATTTATTGTGTTCAACTCGGTAATTTCTCAGCACCCAAGCAAAAAACAGATTTTCCCGGTGTTCAAAATTTGATATCGGAAAACAATAAAGCCGCATACAAGTATTTAGCCGGACCTTATTCAAGTTATGAAGAAGCAAAAAATGAAAGCAAACAACTTAATAATAAGGGATATGAAGGAACTTTTGTTGTTGCATACAATTACGGCACAAAAATCAGTTTAAACAAAGCTGCCGAAATTAAAAAATCAGGCAACATTAATATCAAAACAACGAATAAAACCGACATATGGTTTACAGTTCAAATTGCAGCCTATTCGCACAAATTAAATGATGCCGAGATGCAGGAATTTGGTAAACTCGCCGACAAATATACCATAAATGTCAAACAAATTGACGGCGGATTATTTCTATATACCATAGGAAAATATGCAAGCTATAAAGAAGCTGCAGCAATAAAAAAAGAAATAAAAACTCTGCATTATGACGGTTTTGTAATTGCTTTTCAAAACGGCATAAAAATCAGTGCTTATAAAGCAATTGAACTTTTAAAAGGTAAATAATTATACTGTTTAACTTCTTTTATACTTTCTGAATAATATCTTGTTTTGAATCTTTGACATATTGAAAATAAGGTAAAATATTTAAAGCGGTTCGTCTTTCGACGAATCACTTTTTTATCTGTTCAATATTTAATTAAAATCCTATCTTTGCAAAAATTTTCAACTTTTTAATGTGACTTTTGACGAATTAAATATAAGCAAACCGCTTTTAAAAGCAATTGAAGATATCGGTTTTATAAATCCTACGCCCGTTCAGGAAAAAACTTTTTCGGTAATTATGTCAGGAAGAGATGTAGTCGGAGTTGCACAAACCGGAACCGGTAAAACATTTGCCTATCTTCTGCCGATTTTAAAACAGTTAACATATTCCGAACAAAGACATCCGCGAGTTTTAATCCTCGTCCCTACCCGAGAACTTGTTATCCAAATAATCGGTGAACTTGATAAATTAACCGAATATATGACTGTACGCTATGCCGGCATATACGGAGGAACAAACATAAACACGCAAAAAAAAGTTGTTTATGCGGGACTTGACATTCTGGTAGCTGCTCCGGGAAGACTTTACGATTTAACAATGACCGGATTATTACGTTTAAAGAATATTCAAAAAGTCGTTATTGATGAAGTTGATGAAATGTTGAATCTCGGATTTCGTCCGCAACTGATGAGTATCTTTGAAATTTTACCGAAAAAAAGGCAAAATTTAATGTTTTCGGCAACCTTAACTCCTGAAGTTGAAACTTTTATTAATAATTTCTTTACTTCTCCTTTGAAAATTGAAATTGCATCTCACGGTACTCCCATCAATAAAATTTTACAATCCGTTTACCGAGTGCCGAATTACAACACCAAAATTAATCTTCTGAATTTACTTTTGAAAGATAAAGCATTTGAAAAAGTATTGGTTTTTGTGTCCGGAAAACGAATTGCAGACAGAGTAATTGAAAGTTTATTACCTGAATTTAAAGAAGAATCCGCCGCAATTCACTCTAACAAATCGCAAAATTTAAGAATAAAAACATTAGAACGTTTTCATAAAAGTGAATTACGACTATTAGTTGCCACAGATATTGCCGCTCGCGGATTGGACATTTCCGATGTCAGCCATGTTATTAACTTCAGCATTCCCGAAACACCCGGAGATTACATTCATCGCATAGGGCGAACAGGAAGGGCAGATAAACCGGGCAAAGCAATCAGTTTTATTACTGAAAAAGAAACAGATTTTTTAATTCAAATTGAAGAAATGATGCAAAAATCTGTACCTGTTAAAAATTTGCCTGAAAATTTAAAAATATCAAGCGTATTAACCGAAAGCGAAAAAGTTAATTTATACGATAAGAATTACTTAAAAGTACGCCATTTGCAGGAAACAAAAGGAGCGTTTCAAAATAAAAAAGAGAAAAATAAAAAGATAAATTCCGGAAGTCCTTCAAAAAAGCGGAAACGGAATAAAAAAAAGATAAAAAGAAGCGGAAAAAGATAAATTGAAATCAGTTAAAAGTATAGATTAAAAAGTAATTCACAATTCTTGACTTAAAAAGATTTAAAAATGAATGAAGAAACCAAACTTCCCGATAATATAATTTATTCACAAGAAATCATTGAATTTGTTACCGTTGCAAATGAATTTTGCAAAATTCTGGAAAACTTAAATGATTTTTCTTTGAAAAGTTTTGTTGAGAACGTTTATAAAATAAGTTCATTACTTCATTTAAAAGCATTAGGTTTGCCGAAACCCGAGATTTCAAATAAAATGCCTTCGGAAACTTTTATAACAGAAGCTGATTGGCATTACATTGATTCTGCAATAAGTAAAAAACTCGGACAATATGAAGTTTACACAGATTTATTTGAACCCGGAGACACTTCTGCACCTGTAAATATAAGTATGTCAGAATGTTTGACAGACACCTATCAGGATTTAAAAGATTTTACAAAAATTTATCAAATAGCCGGAGAAGATGAAATACTTAATGCAATTACAGATTGCAAAAGTAATTTTGAACAATTATGGGGTTCTCGTATAATAATCGTATTGAAAGAATTCCATAATCTGTTATACGGAAATGAAGAATTAAAAGAAGAAGATACGGATATTTCTGCAGAAATTGCAAAAGGAAAAAATTGGGTTGATAATATATTTACGGACGAATAATAAAATTATCGGCATCTTTTCCTGCCGGGAATTTTTCTCTGAATTTATTTAGTTCCGATAAATCCAAATTCAAAGTTTCGATATTTTCCTCATCGGGTTTTGTTTTGCTTATTTTATTTCCTTTAGGGTCGTAAACGGCGGAATCACCCGAATGATAAACTCCGTTTCCGTCATTGCCGATTCGATTTACTCCGATTACAAACGACAGATTTTCAATTGCTCTGGCTTTCAGGAGAGTTTTCCAAGCATCGTTTCTGCGTTGGGGCCAATTGGCAACATAAATCAGCAAATCGTAATTAAATTTGTTTCTGCTCCAAACCGGAAAACGTAAATCGTAACATATCAAAGGCATAATTTTCAATCCTTTTAATGAAGCAAGCAAATGTTCTTTCCCTTGCGAATAAAATTTGTCTTCTCCGGCAAAAGAAAAAAGATGTCTTTTATCGTAGGTTTCATAAGTGCCGTCGGGCTTCATCCAAATTAACGTGTTGTAATAATTCCCTGCTTTTTCGGTTATTACGGTTCCTGTAACAACGGCATTTTTCTTTTCGGAAAACTTTTTCATCGCCGAAATTACCTTATCCTGAAACGGTGCAAACTTCTCGGGGTTCATAGAAAAACCGGTTGCAAACATTTCGGACAAAACAATTAAATTTGTTTCTTCGGTTATTGAATTTATTTTATTCTCAAAGTTATGAAGATTTGCTTCAATATTTTCCCAAACTAAATCGGACTGTATTATTGTTACTTTTAAGTTCATTTTATTTTTTTCTCACACAGATTTCACGGATTTCACAGATATTTTTTTTTGCAATATTATTTCTGTGGTATCCGTGTGATACTTTTTTCTCACACAGATTTCACGGACTTCACAGATATTTTTTTTACAATCTTATTTCTGTGGTATCAGCGTGATACTTTTTTCTCACACAGATTTCACGGATTTCACAGATGTTTTTTTTTGCAATATTATTTCTGTGGTATCTGTGATATCAGCGTGATACTTTTTTCTCATACAGATTAAATATTCCCGTTAATATATCTTTTTATTCCGTTATTTATATCATTTTCACTGAAATTTATTAACAAACCCAATTTGCATTCGTATAATTTAACATAAGTCGCCAATTGTTTAAAATGCACTTTTGCAAGTGTTTCAACCGATTTTATCTCAATTATAACTTTATTTTCAACAATCAAGTCCGCCCTAAACCCGTGATCCATTTTTATATCTTTCCAAATTACCGGTATAGATTTTTGTCTTTCTGTTTTTAACCCTGCATTTTGTAATTCATAAAATAAAATTTCTTCATATACAGACTCTAACAAACCGGGTCCGAGTTCATTATAAATATCATAAACAATACCTCTGATTTTATATGATATATCATTTTCGTTCATATTATTTATTTTGATAATTTTTATTTTTTTCTCACACAGATTTCACAAATTTCACAGATGTTTTTTTACAATCTTATTTCTGTGGTATCTGTGGTATCTGTGTGATACTTTTTTCTCACACAGATTTCGCAGATTTCACAGATATTATTCCTCATTTATTATTCTGTGGTATCTGTGGTATCCGTGTGATACTTTTTTTCTCACACAGATTTCTCAAATTTCACAGATGTTTTTTTACAATCTTATTTCTGTGGTATCTGTGGTATCAGCGTGAAACTTTTTTCTCACACAGATTTCTCAGATTTCACAGATGTTTTTTTTACAATATTATTTCTGTGGTATCTGTGCAAAATATTTTAATCAATAACAAATTTTCCCTTATGAAGCCCTTCCATTCCTCTGTAATGTTCTTTTATTGCTTGTATATCTTTGTCGAAATTTCCGCTTGGTTTAAATTCTCCGATAAAACCGGCAGATTTTGATTTAAAATCGGAAAAAGTAAGATAAATCGGAACATTTGCTTCAAGTGCAATTCTGTAGAAACCGCTTTTCCAATTCGGATTCGGAGCTCTTGTTCCTTCAGGAGTTATCGCCAATATCATTTTATCTGCTTTTTTAAATTCATCGGCAATTTGTTTTACTATACCGCCCGGATATTGCCTGTTTATAGGAATTGCTCCCCAGCGACTTATTAACCGATCCATCGGGAAAAAGAAAAATTCTTTTTTTACCATTATTTTCGGTTCCATTCCTACAGCCCAATTATACATTTTACCCCAAACCATATCCCAGATGCTCGTATGCGGAGCCAAAACACATACATATTTAGGAACATCGGGAACTTCTCCTGCAAATTTCCAACCTATAATTTTAAAAAATGTTTTTCCTATGAACTTTTTAAATGATGCCATAATATTTTTATTCGGTAGTTTTTAGTTTAGAATTTGTATCGTCAAACACAAATATAAAATAATTTAAGAAGTATAAAAAGAAGACAATGCCGGCAATAGTATTCAGCATAGATTCGAATAAGAAATTAAACCCGGTAATTAAAAGAAATGCAAAAAATAAGTAATTTTTTCTTTTGAAAGAAATTATAATCGGATAAACAAACAAAGCAAGCAACAGTAAAAAACCAAAAATTCCGTATAAAACAAATTCTTCAAGAAATTGATTGTGAACATTTAAACTTTGTAAATTAACTTTCTCGGGTGTCAGTTTTGTATATTTCTGATATTCTTTATTAAAGTTTACCTGAAAATTTTCTTTTCCGATTCCCGTTAAATAATTTTCTTTTATAATATTAACCGCCGATGTCCATAATCCTATTCTGGCAGGAGCTTCGCCGGAAATTATTGTTTTCTCTTTTTGTTCTGTTTCAATAATTTGATTTATAGTTCTTTTTACTCTTTTATTCTGAACTGCGATAAAAATCATTAATACAATTAAGCCGAGCGTAACAATTTTATAAATAATTTTTCCGTTAAAGAATATTTTATGAACAAGTTGCCAAGAAAGAAGTATTATTAATGAAATTATTCCGGCTCTTGATTCCAACAAGTATATCATCAAAATAAAAAACAGCAAAACAAACCAAAAAATAATATTTCTTTTTTTTGATTTGAATAAGTCCGATTTTTCTTTTAAATAAAACAAAATTGCCGAAGAAAAAACTATAAACATACTGAAATAACTTCTGTGATGGAAAACAGAAAGATTAGAATTAGTAAAATAGCTAAATTTGTTTATGTCATAAGAATTAAATACAAAAACACCTTCCGAAAAATGAAATGAATTATAAAATGCCGTTCCTAAACAAATTAAAGACATCAACACATTTGACAGAACAAACAATTTTAAAAATAAGTATTTTTTATTTTTGAAATTTGTTCCGGACAATGCAAAAAGTAAGGGAAAAATTAACAATGATAATTTTTGAGTAATATTTTTTGCGATAATTTCTTTATTTCCGGCAAAAAAATATTCACCCGAAACAAGAAAAAATAATGTTAATTGAAGTATGAAGATTATAATTATAAATCGACTGTTTAGATTTATTTTTATACGCTGTTTAAAATTTAATTCTGCAACGGAAAACAACAACCAAGCAACTATAAAATCCGACAAAACCCAACGATACGAAGGTATCCAAAAAGCAATTACAAGTGCGAAAAACAGCGATGCGTTTTTCACAAAATCGTAATATTTTGATTTTTGTCCCGTCAATTTTTAAATACTTCGATAATAACTGATTTTATTCTTTCTTTGTCGGCTTCGGACAGATTGCTTCCGGAAGGTAAACACAGCCCGGTTTTAAAAAGTTTTTCGGAAATACCGTTTAAATATTTCGGATATTTTTCAAAAACAGGTTGCAGATGCATAGGTTTCCACAGCGGGCGAGATTCTATATTTTCTTTTTCAAAAGCCAATCGCAAGGTTTCATTTGTTATTCCGTTTGTTTTTTTATCGTCAATCAATATTGTCGTAAGCCAAAAATTTGAATAAAAATCTTTGCCGGATTCTTCCAAAAGTTCAATTCCTTCAATATTTTTAAATATATTTTGGTAAAACTCGTGATTTTTTCGCCTTGCTTTTACTCTTTCTTCAATAACTTCGAGTTGTGCCCGTCCTATTCCGGCTACTATGTTGCTCATACGATAATTGTACCCTATTTGAGAATGTTGATAGTGAGGTGCCTCGTCACGAGCTTGCGTAGCAAGAAATCTTGATTTTTTGATATATCCGGAATTATCTGAAATCAATGCTCCCCCGCCCGATGTTGTTATAATCTTATTTCCATTAAACGATAAAATTCCGAAAGTTCCGAAAGTTCCGAGTTTTTTACCTTTGTATGTGCTTCCGAGAGCTTCTGCGGCATCTTCTATTACGGGTATTTCATATTTTTCGGCAATTTGCATTATTTCGCTGATTTTTGCCGGCATTCCGTAAAGATAAACAAGGATTATTGCTTTCGGTTTTTTGCCTTTTGAAATTCGGTCTTTTATCGCATTTTCCAAAAGTTCGGACGACATATTCCAAGTATCTTTTTCCGAATCAATAAAAACAGGCACGGCACATTGATATACAACGGGATTTACCGATGCCGAAAATGTAAAAGTTGAAACTAATACCTCATCGTCTTTTTTAATTCCGAGTATAATAAGTGCCAAGTGTAAAGCCGCCGTTCCCGACGAAAGTGCCGCAGCGTTTTTGACATTCAAATATTCGGCAAGTTCGTTTTCAAATCCGTTAACATTGGGACCCAAAGGTGCTACCCAATTTTCTTTAAATGCATCTTGGATGTATTTTATTTCGTTTCCGCTCATATGCGGAGATGAAAGCCATATTTTTTGTTTCATTTTTGTTTGCTTTTAATTATTCTGCCGGGATTGCCCACAACGGTGCAATTATCCGGAATATCTTTAACTATAACCGCTCCTGCTCCTACCGTAACATTATTTCCTATCTTTATGTTCGGAATTATTACTGCCCCGGCTCCTATATGCGATAATTCGCCTATTTTAACATTTCCGCAAAGTGTTGCATTAGGTGAAATATGCACAAAATCGCCTATAATACATTCGTGATCGACGGATGCGGAAGTATTTACAATTACGTGTTTTCCGATTTTTGTATCTGTATTAATTACCGTTCCGGGCATAATTACGGTACCTTCTGCTATTTCTGTTCTCTTTGATATTATTGCCGTTTTGTCAAATGCATTTCCGAAAGTTAAATCTAAATCTGACAGTTTTTCGACTATTTTTTTTCTTATTTGATTATTTCCTACGGAAATAATTATTTTATTTTTTTTCAGAATATCAATATTAAAACTTCCGAAGCATTTTATATCGTATAATTCAAGAATTTGGGGATTATCGTCAAATAATCCGTTTATCTTAATGTTATTATTATTCAAAATATCAATAATAACTTTTGCGTGTCCCGAAGCACCATATAAAAACATATCAATTTCCTTTAAATTTTTCCGTTGTTGCACTTGTCTCGGAACTTATTCCTTCCGATTTAAATACTTTTTTGAATGTCAAAAATAAGATTTTTAAGTCAAGCAAAAAAGATATGTTTTCGACATACCACACATCATATTCAAATTTTTGTTGCCAACTTATTGCGTTTCTGCCGTTTATTTGTGCCCAACCGGTTATTCCGGGTTTTACTTCGTGTCTTCTTTTTTGAAAATAGTCATAAAGTTTTAAATATTCGGGCAATAAAGGGCGAGGACCTATTAAAGACATATCGCCTTTTATTACGTTAATGAGTTGCGGGATTTCGTCGAGCGAAGTTTTTCTTATAAATTTTCCGATTTTTGTAAGTCGTTTTTCATCAGGTAAAAGGTTTCCGTTTTTGTCTTTTTTGTCGTTCATTGTTTTAAATTTAACGACTTTAAATATTTTTTCGTTTTTACCGGGTCTTTTTTGCAGAAAAAAAGGTTTTCCTGAGTTTGCAAAAAACAGAAATAAGGTAATAAATAAGAATATCGGGCTTAAAATAATAAAAGCCGTAAAAGAAATTACAAAGTCTGAAATCGGTTTTATTATTTTTTTATACATTATTTAATTTCAACAGGTTATTATATTCATTTTTTAATTCTTTCCAAATATATTTTCTTTCATAATTTTTTATAATATTAGTTCTGCAATTATTTTTTAATTTTTTTCTCAACTCTGTATCAGTATATATTTTATTCATTGCCAAATAAAGTGCTTTTTCGTTTTTAACACTGATTATTATACCATTTTTACCGTCTTTAATAATTTCGTTACATCCGTTAATATTCGATACAATTGCAGGAATTTCCATAGCTCCGGCTTGCATAACAACATTAGGAAATCCTTCTCGATAGCTTGGAAATACAAAAACGTCAGCCATTGCAAAAAACGGGCGAACATCTGTTTGATAGCCGGCTTCGACTATATTTTCATTATTTTTAATTTCATTTAATAAGTCTTTTTTAACGGGGTTTAAATTATTTTCATAATTTCCGACTAAAATCAAATAAGCATCTTTCTTTTGTTTTATTTTTTTGAATGCATTTATTAATTCGTTAATTCCTTTATCTTTTACAATTCTGCCTACAAAAAGATAAATAAAAGCATTTTTCGGAATTTTAAGTTCTTTTTTTATTTTTTCGGATTCTTTTTTTATTTTTTCGGTTATTTTAAAATAGTCGGTATCAATACCGTTACTACTTCCTTTACCTATTATTTTAAGTTTTTCTTTTTTGCAAAATTTATTTTCTGAAATAAAATTTCGTAAGTTTTTTGAATTAGGATATACATTTGTAGCACAAGCATAGGTTAATTTTTCAATAAAAACAAGAAGTTTTCTTTTAAATCCGGTTGCAACAGTTAAGGGTAAGCCGGCAACTGTGTGCATTCTTACCGGAATTTGTGCAAAATATGAAGCCGCCATACCTATAATGCCTGCTGTAGGTGTATGAGTATGAACAATATTAGGTCTTTCCTTTTTTAAAATACGAATTAATTTTATAAGAGAAATAAAATCAGTTAAAGGAGTTATTTTTCTGGTTAGTTTTAAAGGAATAACTTTTATTTTTTCATTTTTCTCAACCTCTTTAAGTTCTTTTTCGGGAGAAGAAATTGCAATTACATCAAAATATGCCGACATAAATTTCAGTTGATCTTTTAAAAGAACTTTTAAAGAAACCGGAACTGTGGTTATTCTGATAATTTTTTTCATTTACTGAGATTGAGATTTTTAAAAATTTCTATATATTTTTTATAATTTTTTTGAATTGTAAATTCGTTTTCAACTTTTTTCCTGCCGGCTTTGCCCATTTTTTCTGCAATATTCTGATTTAGATACAAATATTCTAAATATTCAGACCATTCCTCACTTGAATTTATATGAAAACCGGTAACACCATGTTCGACAACATCAGCATTGGCACCCACCGGATTTGTAACAACCGGTTTTGCACATGCCATATATTGTATTGATTTAAAGGCACATTTTCCTCTTGCAAAATGAGTATCAATCGTTGGTGATATTCCGATATTAAATTTCCTTATTTCTTCAATTTCAGTTTCTTCACTCCATTCTATAACATTTATGATATTCCTGTTTTTTTCATTTAACAATTTTTCGTCAAAACCTATAAGGTGAAGTTTTATATTATGCCTAATACAAAAATTTTCTATTAAATCAAGAATAGGTAATATCAATTTACTTGTTGAATGAGAACCAATCCAACCGATAATAAAATCAGTTTTTTCATAAGTTTTCACCGGAATATATTTTTCAATATCTAATGAAGTAGGAATAAATATGGAATTTATGTTATTTTTCTCGGATAATTGCAAAAGATATTTGCTGCCGTTAATCACATTTTCTGCTTTTGCTTGAATATAAGGTATTTTTTCGGATAATAATTTCCGAATTAATTTATTTGAAGAAAGATTATAATTATGAATTATTGCATCATCATAATCCAAAATATATTTTATGTTTCTGACAGACAAATACCATTCAAAAATAGGCGGAAAATAAGGTATTAATTCTTTTTCTATAAAAATGATATCTTTATTTTTCAAGAAAAGAACTCTGAAAGTTCGTTTTAAAAAATATTTTATAAAGAATAACAATGATTTAGTTTTGTTCCCTGCATTTATATTTTTAATATGTCTCTTGTCGAAAAAAGGATAAACTTTACAGCATATTCCTTCTTTTTCGAATAAAGGAATATACTGATAAGTTCTGTATCTGGAACTTGCTCCTTCGTATGAATATTTCGGAAAAAATTTAACAATCATTCTCTTACAATATTTTTTGCGGTTTTATTTAAGACTTCGATATAAAAAATCGGCAAATATATAACCCATTGAATATCAAATGCATTCAAGTATGGATTTGTTGCAAAAGCAATTAATATTGATAAAAATGCATTAAATAATGCTAAAATTGATACCGTATATCTTCTTTCTCTTCCGGCAAATACGAGTAATAAAAATAAAATCCAAAGCGGGCCAATTGAATAAATTAAAAATCCTAAAAATCCGGTGTGAAAAATAATATCAAAGTAAGACATCTCATATCTCCAAGGTTTATCTTCCGAGCGAATAACATTTTGTAACGGTGCTCCGTATCCGTAACCAATAACAGGTCGTTCTTGTATTTGTATTACAAATTGTTTTATTTGCTTTATTCGTTCATTATCTGACTCTTTCGATGATTTATTATTATCCAAATTAAAAGCATATGCAGATACAGATTTAGCCGTATCAAAAAGTTTTGTAAAATTAACTTTCACCATTACAGGTACAGACATAAATAAAAAAGCAATTAATAAAAACAGTATATTTTTGTTGAATTTATTTTTAATGCTGTTATCAAAAATTATTTTTAAAACAAAGGCATTAAAAACCGATAAGAAAAACAGCACAAGCAAAGCTCTTCTTCCCGATAATGAAACAGCTGCAACAGACAAGCCGAGAATTAATATTTGCAGAATAAACTTCTTAACTGTTTTTTTCTTTTTATCCAGAATAAATTTTGTAAAGAAAAAAGGAAATAAAAACAGCAAAGACGAAATACCGTGATATCTGATTTTAATAACATTTCCGCTTAAATCTACAATCATTCTGTCATATATAAACTGTAAACTTCCGAAATATCCGTATTTTTTATTTAAGTAAGCAGAAATCATAACAAATGAAGTAAGAATTATTCCGGCATTTAGAATTTTCTCTATAAAGGGAAAAAAGTCCGGATTTTTAGGAATACCTGCAATAAAAATAGCCCAAATTACCGGAAACACTACATACAAAGCAAACACATATTTAAAACTTCCGTCGTAAGCAAAGCCGGTATAGATTCCGTATATTACAAAAAATAAACCCGAAAAAACGTATATTCCGAAAAGTATCAGCAATGATTTTGAAACTTCAATTCTGCCTGTTATCAATATTTTTACAAATATCTTTATAACAAAATACAACAAAATCGGCAATTTTAGCTCATAATAGTCAAAAGGAAGGACTATGCAATCTAAAAACAAAATTGAAATTAATATTTTATCAAAATTTTTCACTCCTTAATTTTATAATCAGTTTTCATCTGATATTTTAATTTTGCTAAGTCCGTAAATCGGAATAATTCCTAATACTTTTTTACTCAAAAAAGTAGAAAATAAATCTTGAAAGCTCATTGAAATTGCCCTGACAACAGCAGCTCCGATTATTCCGTAAAAGGGAATTACAATAAACATTAAAGTTAAATGGATAATGAATGTTATTATTAAATTTAAAGTCATTTGTTTATGTTTTCCGCAAGACATTGCAATAAAACCTGACGACGCATTTATACTTCTTATAAATTGACCAAAAACTAAAATCACTAAGACAATTCCTGCTGCAGTAAATTCTTCTCCGAACAATGACATTATTTTATTATGAAATAAAAAAACTGCTATAACCAAAGGCAATGTTACCAATGTCATTATCTTTGAACTTTTTATCGCTGTAACACGAAGATTCCTAAAATCTTTTTTAACGTAATAATTATTTATTAAAGGAACAAAAACACTGTTTAGTGCAGGCTATATAAAACTTATTATCAATGAAACTTTTAAAGCCATACCGTACAATCCGATTTTATCTTCTGCTACAAATTTCCCTAAAATAATTACATCAATATTTGCCAAAACCGTAGATAAAAGAGAAATAATAAAAAGATGTTTACTAAAACCCAGCATTTTACCGTAAGTTATTTTTCCTCTTTTAATACCACTGCCGTTTTTATTTATTTTATTATTCAGAAGAAAAAAAACAACAACAAATAAAATCCAGTAAATAATAACAAAACCGATAACAAAATCAGTTAATGAACCTTGTCTTGTAAATAAAAAATATGAAATTATGAATACAATAAAATTCCCGAAAAAACTTTGAAAAAAAGTTGCCCAAAAGACTTCTTTTAATGCTTTTAATGTTTCGGTGAAGATATTCAGAATTATAAACGGAAATAATCCTAATACAAGAATTTTAATAAGGTGTTTTGCATTTTCAGAAATAAAAATATTGAAATATCCGGAAGAAAAATAAAAAACGGGAATAAGAATTATTGTTATCACAAAAACAACAGAAGAAGACTTAAACAGTAATATTTTTATACCTTTGAAATCTTCGAGAGAAACCATTTCAGAAGACTTTATAAAAACAGTATTATTTAATCCGAATCCTGCAATTAAGGAAAAAATCATAAAAACAGAATAAGCTTGAAAATAAATTCCGGCTTTGCCGGCACCTAATTTATTACCTATTACATAGCTTAAACCAAAAGCAGCAATAACTCCCAGCCCTCTGAATAACACGGCATAACCGATTGACAAATTAGTTTTATCGGTCAAAAATGATTTAATTATTTTTACCATTATTCGATTTATATTCTTACAAATTTTCCCAATACCAACGTATTGCTTTTTTTAATCCTTTTTCCAAAGAATATTCGGGTTTGTAGCCGAGTAATTTTTCTGCTTTTTCTATTGATGCCAAAGAATGTCGAACATCTCCGGGACGTTCGGGACCGTATTTTACAGTTATATTTCTTATCTCAGGGTCAAATTCAGATAAATATTCTTTTAAAATATCGGTTAGTTCATTCAAATTATTATTTTCTCCGAAAGCAACATTATATACCTGATTTACGGCATCTTTATTTTCAACGGTCAATGCCGAAATATTTGCTTGTATAACATTTTCAACAAAAGTAAAATCTCTCGAATGCAGTCCGTCACCATTAATAACAGGACTCTCATATTTTATGAGTTGTTTTACGAAAAGTGGTATCACGGCGGCATAAGCTCCGTGTGGGTCTTGCCTCTTCCCGAAAACATTAAAATATCTTAACCCTATGGTTTCAATTCCGTATATATCGGAAAAATTTTTTGCATAAAGTTCGTCAACATATTTTGTTATGGCGTACGGAGATAACGGGTTTCCTATTTTCTCTTCTTTTTTCGGTAAATCCGGATGATCACCGTAGGTTGAAGAACTTGCGGCATAAACAAAGCGTTTTACTTTTGCTTCTTTTGCAGCAAAAAGCATTTTTACAAATCCCCCTATATTCACATCCGTAGTTGTTATCGGGTCGTTTATTGATCTCGGAACAGAACCTAATGCCGCCTGATGCAATACGTAATCAACTCCTTTTACGGCTTTTTTGCAGTCATCATAATTTCTGATATCACCTTCTGCTAAATAAAAATCAGAATCGGATAAAAATGGTTTTATATTTTCTTTTTTTCCTGTTGAAAAATTGTCTAAACATATAACTTTATTATTATATTCCAATAAATATTCAATAAGATTTGAACCTATAAACCCGGCTCCCCCTGTTACCAATATTTTTTTATTTTCGATTTTTGCTTCCATTTATTTACTTTATTTTAAAAATTCTTTTTTTGTAAAGAAATCTTTTTCCGAAAACAAAATATGATTTTTATCTTTTTCGGAAAGTTTTATCAAATTTTCGTCAATTTGCCAATTGATATTCAAATCGGCATCATTATATAAAATACCGTCATCATAATCAGGGGCATAGTAGTTGTCAACTTTATACGAAAAAATTGCCTCATCGCTTAAAACTACAAATCCGTGAGCAAATCCTCTCGGTATAAAAAATTGTTTTTTGTTTTCGCCGGATAAAATTACGGAAACGTATTTTCCGAATGTCGGAGAATCTTTTCGAATATCAACCGCAACATCTAAAACCTCACCTCGAATAACTCGAACAAGTTTAGCTTGTGCATACGGCGGTCGTTGAAAATGCAAGCCCCTTAACACTCCCCTGCCCGATTTTGATTCGTTTTCCTGAACAAAATTTATTTTGCCTGCATATTTTTCAAATTCGTCTTTTCTGAAAGATTCAAAAAAATATCCTCTGTCGTCGCCGTAAACAACCGGCTCTATAATTATTAAATCGGGAATTTCGGTTTTTATGAATTTCATTTATTAATTATTCTTTTATCAAGTTCAACAAATATTGCCCGTATTGATTTTTGCTCAACGGTTCGGCAAGTTTCTTAAGTTGTTCTTTATTTATGAAACCTTTTTCAAAGGCAATTTCTTCAATACAGGAAATTTTCAGACCTTGTCGGGTTTCTATGGTTTCAATAAATCTGCCGGCATCAATAAGCGATTCGTGAGTTCCGGTATCGAGCCAGGCAAATCCTCTGCCCATAAGCTCGACTTTCAATCTTTTTCTGTTCAAATATTCTTGGTTTACCGATGTAATTTCAAGTTCGCCTCTTGCCGAAGGTTTTACGTTTTTTGCAATTTCAACCACTTCATTTGTATAGAAATAAAGTCCGGTTACGGCATAATTTGATTTAGGATTTTCGGGTTTTTCTTCTACCGAAATAACGTTTCCTTCCTCGTCAAATTCGGCTACGCCGTAACGTTGCGGGTCTTTAACATAATATCCGAAAACTGTTGCAATACCGTCTTTTTCGACATTTTCTCTTGCCGATTTCAGAAGTTCGGGCAAACCGTGTCCGTAAAAAATATTATCTCCCAAAACAAGAGCAACATTGTCGTTCTCGATAAATTCCTCGCCGAGAATAAATGCCTGTGCAAGCCCGTCGGGACTGGGTTGTATTTTGTATGAAAAATTTAATCCGAACCGGTTTCCGTTTCCGAAAAGACGTTCAAAATTTCCTATGTCTTCCGGTGTTGAAATAATTAAAATATCTTTTATTCCGGCAAGCATAAGAACCGATAAAGGATAGTAAATCATCGGTTTATCGTAAATCGGCAGAAGTTGTTTTGAAACTGCCTTTGTAATGGGATAAAGTCTGGTTCCGGAACCTCCGGCAAGTATTATTCCTTTCATTTAAGTTAAAAGTATAAAGTTTGTAAAGTTACGGTTTTGTTTATTATTTATCTTGTATTTTATTTTGTTTCTGCAACAATCTCATTCAATTTTCTCAATCTCCCTCAATCTTTCAACTCTTCAATCATTTTCTCATAAACATTTTTAAAATCCTTCCATTCGGGGATGTTAAAATTATTATTATGCCATAAAATAACAAAGTTTCCTTGATATTTTTCGACAATATTTTTTAATTCGGCAAACTTACCAAAAAAAACTTCTTTTTCGGGATATTTTTTTACGGCGGCTTGTTCCATAAAAATTAAGGGCATTTCTTTCAATTGCAATTTTCTTCTCGTAAGAATATTAAAAACGGAATATTCAAAGCAAGTTCCGGCTCTGAAACCGAAGTTTTCAATAAACCCGATTGTGTTATCGATTTTTATTCCGACATCTTCAAGCATTTGCCAAGTTTCGGGGTTTGAAAACCGCAAAAAATGTTGCCTGCTTTCCGTAATATTTATATTCTTCGGAAAACGTTTCATTTCTTCTTCAAATTGCACCTTATTTTTATATGAACGGTATGCCCCGTGAATTCCTGCAATATGCCCTCTTTTTGTTATATTTTGTATTGTTTCAATAACTTTTTTATCAGAAATGTTATATTGAGCATCTTCTTCGCCCGGCATTGCGGGAATAAAATAAAAATGAGATTTTAATCCGGCTTTTTCCGACAAGTTCATTAAATAATCAAAAGTATCGTAAGGGTCTTTTTCTTTGCCGTTTATTATTTTAAAATATGTTGCGAGAGTATTTATTGCTTTTTTAAAACTTTTTCGCTTAAAAATATCTCCGCCTGTCGCTTTTACTACTTTTAAAAATTTATCATATCGGGCAAAAAAATCAATGTCGTGAGTAATTTTTGCCGTGTATTTATGTTTATTTTCAATTTTAAGCCCGAGATATGCAAACATTTGCCGCAACATTTCGACATATTCGTTTACAACAGGTCTTTCATTAAAATTATGGTTTACGGAAAGTTGTAATTCATCGGGAATTCTGCCGTGTTCGTCTTTTCCGGTAATTACGTATTCTTCCCAACGCGTCAGCATAAAAAATGACGACGCAAAAATATCAATACCGCAATAAATCTTGTTTTCGGAAATTTCAATATTTCCGTTTCCGTATAAAACGGGAATATTTTCTTCTGGAGTAAACCGGTTTTCCGCAAAAATTACATTTTCGGGAATATTTTCCGATTTCAAATATGATAATTCCTTCTGAAATTTATTGAAAAACGCATCTTTTATTTCAATTTCTTTATTTTGAAACAGAATTTTATATGAATTCGACTCTGTAATTTCAAGTTTATAATTAATACCGAGGAATTCCGAAAAAATAACATCAATTATGTATTTTCTTTCCTGAATATTGTTATTCGGTATTTGAATTATCATTTTACAAAGATAGTTTTTATTGTTTTATCTGTATGTTTTTTGGTATGCAAAAAGCATAAACATATAATCGAATTTTAAAATATTTTTCTATTTTTGTTTCACTGAATTATTAATTAATAAATTATGGAAAATTTTGAAAGTAAAAAAGACAAAAAATTGTGGTCTGCTGCTGAAAGCGGAGATTTAAACGCTTTACAAAAAGCATTGGAAGACGGTGCAAACGTAAACGGAACTAATTATCTGGATATGACCGCATTACACGCTGTTTTGGATACGCCTTTTATTGAAGAAGATAAGCAATTAGAAATTGTTAAGGAACTTACAGAACAAGGTGTTGACATTGACAAGATTTCATCATTAGGAGAAAATGCTTTGAGTTTGGCCGTAAAAGCCGGAAGGTTTGAAATTATTAAATTTTTGCATAAAAAAGGAGCTGACATTTTTAAACAAACCGATAACGGCGCTAACTATATATATATGGCTGCCGAAAACTATGACGGTAATCCTGATTATTTAAAAATAATAGAGTATTTTATCGAAAACGGTGTTGACCCGAACGATGAAATATCTGAAGGTAACCAAAATGTTTTATTTCGAACAGTCGATTTGGGATTTAGCGAAGTTATAGATTGTATATTGAAAAGTAATAAGATAAAGGATTTAAACACAAGAGACGAATGGGGTTTAAGACCTTTGCATTATGCTGCAAGACAAGGACATCTTGATGTTGTAAAACTGTTTGTTGAAGCCGGTGCGGATGTTAATGTCCAAGAAGATTACGGTTTTACACCTTTACACGAAGCAGCGGAAAACGGAAATTTAGAAGTAGCAAAATATTTAACAGAAAATAAAGCAAATGCTTCAATCGGATTAAAAAGCGGGTTTGACAGTTATTCCGCAGGAGATACTCCTTATGATATTGCCGTAAAAAGCGGAAATAATGATATTGCAGAGTTTTTAAAAAGTTTAAAATAATAATTTAACAGGTCATCTAAAAAACATATTAAAATATAAACACTTAACATTATAGTCAGCCAAATCAATTATTTTTTTAAAGATTTGGCTGATTATAGTTTTACGACATTTTACGTAAACAGGGCTTGCTTAAATATTTCTTTCAAAACCTTTTCCTCATTTTCCCAACAAAGTTCTGCCGATGCTTTTTTTAAATTTTCTTTCCAAATTTTGCGTTTTCCGGCATTATTAAGCATAAAATTAATTTTCTCGGCAATGTGTTCCGGATTATGATTTTCTATAAGATATCCTATATCGTAGTTTTTTACGATATTCTCAATTTCGGGAAATCTTGAAGCAAGAACAGGAACATTTGCTCTGATGTAATCGAACAATTTATTGGGCAGTGAATAATAATAATTAAGCCCCAGGTTCTGTTCGAGAGAAATTCCGATATATGCTTTCCGGGTGTATGCGTGAAGTTTTTCAAAGGGTATTTTTCCTGTAAAAAAAACTTTTTTTTGCAAATTTAATTCAGAAACTTTTTTCTGTAATTTTTTTTTAATATCACCCTCTCCTATTATAAGAAAAACAGCATTCTCAACATATTTCATCGCCTCAATAACTTGTTCGATTCCTCTGCCGATATTTACCGCACCTTGATACAAAATTATTTTCTTCCCGGTTATGTCCTCCGGCAATTCAGGTTTTTCATATTTAAAAACTTTTTCACATTCCGGGATATTCCGAACAACTTTCATATTAATCCCATATTTCTTATTGTAAATATCTGCTATTGAATTACATACAGTATATAAAAATTTAATTTTCGGCAAGATGCGTTTTTCTGTATTTTCCCAAATTCGTTTTATTTTCGGTCGGTTTACAAGTTCAGGAACTTCGGTAAAATACTCGTGACTGTCGTAAACAAGTTTTTTGTTTCTGATTTTTGAAGCAATAAAATTTGCCGGCAAAGTATCTAAATCGTTCGATAAAAAAATATCGGCTTTTGCGAAGAGCAAAAAGGAAAACAAACGAATATTATAAAAGGCGTAAAACATTGCACCTTTATTAAAAAGAAGTTTGAAACGTTTTGTTTTATATTCGCGATTTACGTGCAAACTGCCGGGCAACTTTCTTCCGACAAGCAAAATTTCAAAACCGAATTTTATAAGAGAATCAGCAACTTTATGAACGCGATTATCTGCAACCAAATCGTTGGTTACGGAAATTATTATTTTTTGTTTTTTGTTCATAAAATACTAAATATAAACCAATTACCTATTAAACTCCCAACCGGAAAGTTCTTCAATAAACGGGTAGTAATTAAAATCAACTTTAACAGGTGTTACCGTTCCGTAACCCTTTTCTATGAAATGCAAATCGGTATCTTTTTTGCCTTCGTCATAATTTGTAAGTTTGCCGGTTATCCACACAAAATTTCGCTTATGCGGGTCGTTTGCCGGCACAAATTTTTCTCCCCAAACGCCGTTTGCACCTCTCATTGTTTTTATTCCTTTTATTTCAACTTTTGTAACATCGGGAAAATTTACGTTCAAACTTACGCCTTCGGGTAAATTTTTTTCTAAAACTTCTTTAATAATTTTTTCCATATACGGAATAACCGGAGAAAAATCTGCTTCCGAAGAATGATTATCTACGGAAAAACCTATGGATTTAATATTATGCAAACCGCCTTCTATTGCAGCTGCCATTGTTCCTGAATACAAAACACTTACGGAAGTATTGGCTCCGTGATTAATTCCTGACAAGATTAAATCGGGTTTTCTATCTGACAATTCGTGTAAAGCTAGCTTAACACAATCAACAGGTGTTCCGGAAATTGAATATTCCATAAAATTTTCTTCTTCAACAACTTTAATAAAACGAATAGGTGCTGCTTGCGTTATGGAATGTGATTTAGCAGATTGAGGAGCATCGGGTGCTACGACCAAAACATCTCCGAACTTTTTAGCCGTATCAATTAAAATTCTTAATCCTTTTGCGGTAATTCCGTCATCATTAGTTACTAATATATAAGGTCTTTTATTTGTCATTCGTTTTCTTTTTATAATTTAGCGGCAAAGATAATTTAATTATGAATTATAAATTACGAATTATAAGTTTTTTAAATGCTGACATCATAAACTAAAATACAAGTACGCTACGGCGAAACCGACCAAATGGGCTACGTTTATTACGGAAATTATCCGCTTTACTATGAAGTTGCAAGAACCGATATGATTAAAAAAATCGGCTGGACATACGGTGAAATGGAAAAAAGCGGTGTTATGATGCCCGTTGCATCGCTTAACGTAAAATATATACGCCCTGCTTTTTATGATGATGAATTAACAGTGAAAGTTGCGGTAAAAGAATTTCCGACTAAAAAAATGAATTTTGAATATGAAGTTTTCAATGAACAAGGAAAACTGATAAATACCGGCAGCACTACTTTGGTTTTTGTTGATATGAAAACAGGAAAACTGATAAATCCTCCTAAAGAATTTACCGACAAATTAAAAATGTATTTTTAATTTGTAAAACCTGTAGAGGCTTAAGAATATGATAAGTCTTTTGTTAAGAAAGTTATTCCTTATTAATTTCATAAGAAGGGCTGTCGTTTCTTTCTTTTGCTTCCTTATCATTAACAGAATAAGAAGGCTCAATTCCCGAAAGTTTTAATTCGGGCTTGCTTAAAAACGATAATGTATCTGTGTTTCAGTTACTTATAAGGTTAGTTTCATATACAGGTGCAAGGTTTTTAATTCATTTAACCCTATTTCCTTGCACTTGTGTAAAATATTTTAGCTGCCCACAGGCACATCATCTTTCAAATTTCTCTTATTTCGTAGTATTTATATACGACTTCAAACGAGAAACTTGAAATCTAATGCACCTGTGAGCTTTTCAGCAAGCCCTAATTCTTGTTCTTTTAATTCCAATATTTTAGTTAAGATTTCTTTGTTTTCTTCTGTATTATTTCTAATCTTTCGTAAATTAGATGCCATAACAAAAAAGACAATTAATATTATTAAGCCTAAAACACCGGAGAAAAAATACTCCTGCAAAGTTAAAATTTCCATAATTATTAATTTTTGAATTAGGTATAAAAAATCATAAGTTATCAAAAAAGGTAATAATGCCAAAAATTAACTTTGTCTTTGAAAAAATCAGCAAGTCCTAATCATATATTAAATTTCACTCTGAATTTCACAACTTATTCCACTTTACGCACTTTGGTCAGGCAATCAAAAAAAGTTGAATACAACTTATTTTTTTGCTTTTTCAATGACAGCAATTCTTTTTTTTCCGTCAATTTGGATTATTAATTCGTTTTCAAATATACAGTGTCTTACAAATTCTGTTTGTTCAATTATTTTTTGTTTTTTCAACACATCCCATTTTATAAAACATTTTTTACTATTGTAATTAACTGACATATACGCAACATTCATTGCAGTGAGATTATGAAAAAAATGAGAACCGGCCGATGCCTCAAGCGGGAAATCTTCCAAACTTGTTTCAACAATTACTTTGGCGTTTGAAATTTGTGTCCATTTTACCGGGATACCAATCCATCTATCTCGTGTTCCCCATCTTCCCGGACCGATCAGTAAATAATTCTTATTTTCATTTATCATTTTTTTGTTAAAGGCATCAATATCTTTTGCAATTTGTTCGGTTTCTGATTTATCAAAAGTTTCAGGATTAACATAAATAACATCTTTAATATTTTTTATTTTACCGTTGCCCATTGCATTTTCGGAAATTAAAAATGCCCTTTCAATTTTTTTTTCGGAAATATTTATACTGTAATCTGTTGCATTACCAATCAAAGGTTTTACCTGAAGAAGATATAAAGATGCTTCATTGTTTTCATCAAGATTTATATCTGCTGCAAATTCAATTTCCACGGGAGAACCCATTGTTTGTTGCATAATATTTAATATAACGGATATAGAATCTGCCAAAGGAATATAATTATATCTTAAAATATTTGCAAAATTTACAATTCTCGGTCCGTCATAATCAATTCCAGGATAAACGGCATTATTATCAGGATGAAAGACCGACAAACAATGTTTAAGTCTGTCAGGATTTAATTGTTCTGCTTCTCTGATTGACAAGCGAACCAAACCTGCAGTTTCTCCTTTATGAAAATTGATAGAATGTTTTCTTAAATCAACTGCATAAAATTCAGTTTGAGTATTTTTTAATAAATCTTTAACAGTGTGATTTTGCAATGTAGGATGTTTCGGTGAAAACCGGTATGCTTTTTCACCTTCAACAACATAAATACCGAGTCCCACAGCTGCAACTACCGTACCGTCTTCAGGCTGAATTTTCCCGAAAGGATAATAATTATACGATTGTGCAGTTCCGCTTATATGAGGAAAATAATAATCTCCATATTGATTTCCTACAACTTCCTGAATAACAATTGCCATTTTTTCTTCCTCAATTTCATAATTTACGGCATTAATATAATTTTTAGAAGTTTCGGAAAATACTGAAGCGAATACTAATTTTATTGCTGTAATCAATTCTTTTAAACGGTGATTAATATCTTTATGATTATTAGGCAGAAGATAAGTTGAAAAAACGCCTGCAAAAGGCTGCATTAAAGAATCTTCAAACAGTCCGGAGGAACGAACAGCTAAAGGTTTGTTTGTTAACTCCAGAACTTTCAATAAACGCCTTATCAATAAAGGACTTAAATTATTATCGGAAAACAATTTATATAATTTATTCTCATTTGATTTCTTTTCTGCTTTAAGGAATAAACCGTTTTTTTTAATAAATTCATCATATTCATCGGTTCCGATAAAAAATGTTTTCGGCATTTTAAGTTTAATTCCGGGAATATATTTATTGATATTAAAATTTTGTATCAAGCTGTTAATAAAAGCAATTCCCCTTCCCTTCCCTCCTAAAACACCGTTAGCCAATTTTCCTATATTACTCTCGTCAATAATTGCCGGATCATC
>JAJRUH010000024.1 GCA_024277895.1 Bacteroidota bacterium
AGGGATTAAATTATCGGTTACGACAATAACTTTATCGGCATATTGCGAATCGGCAAGGGCAAAACCGAGCAGTCCGCTTGCCGATGCTCCGGTAAGTCCGTTTGCATTACCGAAAGGATCTGCCGTGCCGGCAGCTATTATCGCAATGTCAATTTTTACTTCGCCGTCTTGCACGGCTTGGTATCTTCCTCCGTGAGAACGCAAAATTGCCGTTCCTTTCATTTTTCCTTCGGAAGTAAAACGCCCCAAAGGTCCGTTCATACTGCCTTCAATGTGATGTATGGTTCCGTCTTCAAGATATTGAATAAGGTGTTCGTGGCAAGGAAATGATGCCGAAGGAAACCATCGTAAATTTTTCACACCCAGCTCTTTGGCTATATCAAACACTTTATTCATAATTAAATCACCGTTTCTGAAATGGTGATGAGAAGAAATGGTCATACCGTCTTTTAAACCGGCTTTTATAAGAGCTTCTTTTAAAGAATCTACTTGTTTATTGCCGTCAAGCGGATAATCTGCATTTGTCGGAATTTTAGGAGCGTGTTTTTTCCCTTCGGGTTTGAATTTTCCTACACCTTTATACGGGTGATGTTTTTCTCCGTTAATTATTTCGGGAACTAATCGTCCGGCTGCGTTTTTTACAAGTTTTGACATATTTTTTAAATTGATTTTTCTTTTTTATTAGCCACTAATGCACTAATTTAAATTTATTAATTATTATTTTTATCCGTGAATTTGTAGTTGTTTTTTTATTGCTTATAAGCCACCGCACGAATTGATTTTATTTGTTAATGTTATTTATATTTTCATTCGTGAATTCGTGGCTGTTTAAAATACTATTCTTTTAGTTACAAGTTTGTTTTCTCCGAGATTTACGATTAATGCTAATTTATTACCGGAAACTTTGAGGTAATTGATTGCTTGAGTTATAAATTCATCTGCTATTCCGAAAACAGCTTTTATTTAAAGAATTATCTTATCAAAAATAACAAAATCCGCATAAAATTTGTGAGGTAAAATTATACCTTTATAATTAACTTCATATTTCTTTTCTCTTTCATAATAGATTCTTGCTTTTTTAAATTCATATTCTAAAGCATCTTTATACACAATTTCAAGAAATCCTGCACCCAAATTATTATGAACCTCAAAACATTTTCCGATTATTTAATAACTTTCATCCTTATAAATCAGGTTGCTCATATTTTGGTTTTTATGATTAATAAATATTGATTTTATTATTTTAAGCCACTAATGTTTATTTGGGAAATAGTGTTTTTTTATTTTGAATTTATGTTTAACGTTAATTCTTTCCAATATTCTGCTGCTCTGCGAAGATGCGGAATAACGATTGAACCGCCTACCAATACAGCAACGGAAAATATTTCATACATTTCTTTATCGGTAACATTTAAATTATTACATTTTTCTAAATGATATTTTATACAATCATCACATCGTAAAACCATTGAAGAAACCAGTCCGAGCATTTCTTTTGTTTGCGAAGATAACACGCCGTCTTGATATGTTTTCATATCCAGATTAAAAAGACGTTTGATTACTAAATTATCATGAGATAAAATCAGTTTGTTCATTTTCTCTCTGTAATCGTTAAATTTCTGAATTTTATTGCTCATTTTAATTTTTTAGTAATGATTTATCTAAGTAATTATTTTTATATCTTATTATTAACAAATAACTTATTGCAGTTATTATAAATCCTGTAATTGAACCGGCAAGTGTGTCGCCAAGAAAATGCCATGATAAGTAAATCCTTGAAAATCCTACCAGCAAGGCAATGATAAGAAAAATAAGTTTCAGAAAATTATTTTTTACGATAACAGCAGATAAGAAAAAAATTGCAAATGCTGCTGCCGTGTGTCCCGAAGGAAAAGAAAAGAAATGTGCAGGCTCAGCTCCGGCGATAATATGCAGCTGATAATTGCCCTTATAATTTTCTTTAAAAAACAATACAGGTCTTAAACTTCCTGAATATACAGTATGTTTTAAGATTTGTATTGTTAAACTTGTAATAATCAGAGAAACAGCTGAAGTTAAAGCCCAACGGTATTTAATAAACAGTAAAACTACTGTAAAAACAGTTGCAAAAATTCCGTCACCGAGCCAAGTCCAATATTTAAAGAAAAAGTCAAAGAACAGCTTATGATGAGAGTTAATAAAAATATGAATATCTGTTTTATTAAAAAATAATACACAAGCTGAAGAAATCAATAATATTGACAGATAAGGAATTATAAAAATTATATTTTCTTTGATTAAGTTTTTCATACCTTAGTATTATGCAAAAATAAATATTTGAAATTAAAAGTTGTATTAAAAATAATATATTTATATTTAACGGAAATTTAAAAGGATGGAAAAACAAAGTATTGCATTAGTATTGTCAAGCGGAGGTGCCAGAGGTATTGCTCATATCGGTGTTATTGAAGAACTTGAAGAACAGGGATTTAAAATAACATCTGTTGCCGGGAGCTCTATGGGCTCTGTTATTGCAGGTGTCTATGCAATGGGAAGTATGCAGATATATAAAGATTGGTTATTAACTCTTAAAAGAACAGATGTATTAAATCTGACGGATTTTACATTCAGTAAAAGCGGTTTAATAAAAGGAGAAAAAGTGTTTAAGACAATGCAGAAATTTATTCCGGATAAAAATATTGAAGATTTAAAAATCCCGTTTACAGCAGTAGCAACAGATATCTTAAATGAAAGAGAAGTTGTTTTTTCGGAAGGCAGTATTTATGATGCAATGAGAGCATCTACGGCAATACCAACTGTTTTTAAACCTGTCAAAAGTAATAATACAATACTTGTTGACGGCGGTGTTTTAAATCCTTTGCCTTTAAATCAAATAAAACGAAATCCGGGTGATTTACTCGTTGCTGTTGATGTTTATGCTGACATTCCTATTGAACACATGAAAAATAAAACCGATATTGTTAAAAATAAATTTTTAAATAAACACTTGAATATTTCTACATTGTTAAAATTAATAGATTCGCATAAAAAGGATCAACGAAAGATCGGATATTTAAAACTAATTGATTATGCTACGCGTACAATGGTTTTCAAACTGTCAGAAATGGCTTTAGAATTATATAAACCGGATATTATTATAAATATTTCACGACATTCGGGAAAGACATTCGATTTTTATAAATCTGAAGAATTAATAGAAATCGGCAGAAAAGCTGCCAGAAAAAGTATTGAAAATTTTAAATCAAACTTATAATTATTATTTTTTCTTCTTTAAGTTCAAATATTTATCAGCTTTATCAAAATTAGGGATTCCGTAACCGTATTCATTATCCGGATGTGAATATCTGTCAGCCGTTTTAATAACAGCATCAATAATTTCCATATTTGAGCATTCGGGATGTGCCTGCCACAAACAAGCAACGGCTCCGGCAACGACAGGCCCTGAAAATGACGTTCCGAAAGAAAAAGTAACTCCTCGTTTCGGCAACAATACCCATACAAAAGCACCTTGTGCCACAACTTCAGGTTTTATTCTGCCGTCGTATGTAGGTCCTACAGAACTGAAATTTGCTATTATACCTTCGCCTGATACGGCACCGACTGTTAAAGTAGAATCGGCATCTGCCGGAGAAGTTATATATTTCCAAGGCACATCTCCTTCATTTCCGGCACTTGTAACACATAAAATACCTTTTGAGGAGGCAATATCCGCTGCTACTGTTGCAGGTGCAATATCGCCGTTCATATCTTTATATGTAAAACTTACTGATTTATCATCAAAATTATTGTATCCGAGAGAAGAATGGATAATATCTGCACCGACACTGTCGGCATATTCGGCTCCTGAAATCCAGTAATATTCTTCAACTAAATTTTCGGAATGTTCATCTTCTGTTCTTAATAACCAAAACTTTGCTTTTGGTGCTGTTCCGATAAGTTTTCCGGGCATATCGGCTGCCATTGTTGACAAAACCTGCATTCCGTGTGTGGCATCTCGGTACACATCACTGTCACGAGCAACAAAATCTTTAATTCCCAAAATTTGATTATCAGTTCTTATACTGTCAAAACCTTTAAGTCTGTCCACATTTTTAAAACCGGCATCCAATACAGCAATTTGCAGTCCCTGTCCGAGGAAGCCTTTATTATGAAGATTATGCAAATTCATAATTCGCACTTGATTTTTGCCGTAACCGTAGTCTAAATTATAAAATGTATCCGGTTTACTTTCAATGTCAAGTTCTTCCGGCTCCGGTTGAACATATTTTGGTTTCTCATTCCTTATGATTTTTGCAGTATCAACAAAATCAAGCATATATGCTTTATTAATTAAAGTAGAATCTTCACTGTAAACAATAACGTGATTGAACCATTTTGAAACGGCATAAATTTTAAAACCCAAGTTTTTAATACTGTCAATATAAGTTTTATTTACCGGAAAATCTTGTACGGTAATCGGAATGTTGTATTTTTGTCTTCGCAAAACTGCTCTTTCAGAAAGGAATTCAAGCGGCTTATTGACAGAATAAGATGAATTTGCCTTATTTTTAAAACGTATCAGCCACGTATTCGGGGCAACTTTTTGTGCAAAACCGGAAAAAAATGATAAAAATATAACAGACAATAATAATCCCTTTTTCATAATTAAAATGAGTTAATTTATTTAACAGCGGCAAATGTAATTTTTTTAGAAAATTTAAAAAATTCTATTTTACTAAATATTTATTAATTGATAAAATATGCGACAACTAATTTTTATAATTACGGCATTAGTGCTGCTTTCTGCCACTTGTAATGTGTCTGAAAATACTAAAAATATGAAAACAAATTCATCAGAAGAACATATCGGTACGAATACTCTAATAAAAAAAGACAGCTATGTAATTGCTTCTTATAATGTTGAAAATCTGTTTGATACAATTGATGATCCTAATACTAAAGACGATGAATTTACTCCGGAAGGTTATAAACATTGGACCAAAAAACGCTACGATAAAAAAATACAAGATTTATCTTGGGTCTTAAGTCATCTTTCGGGCAGTTTGCCTGCACTTATAGGATTATGTGAAGTTGAGCATAAATCAGTTATCAGAGATTTGGCAAACAGCAGCTTATTAAAAAACGGAAAGTATAAAATTGTTCATAGTGAAGGACCCGATATACGAGGTATTGATGTTGCAATGATGTATCGTTCGGATTTATTTCATCTGATTGATTTTGAAGAAATCCCGGTTATTGTTCCTTCTGCACCTCAATCAAAACTGCGTAATATTTTGCACGCTTGGGGAACCTTTGCCGACAGCGATACATTTCATATTTTTATTAACCACTGGAAATCAAGAAGAGGCGGGAGTAATGAAACAGAATTTAAACGAATTGCCGCAGCAAAAATTCTAAAACAACATACCGATAAAATTTTTGCCGAAAATAAAGATGCAAATATTATAATAATGGGTGATTTTAACGATGTTCCTGAAAGTAAAAGTTTAAATATTGTATTAAATGCAACAAATAATACTAAAAATCCGACTTTCAATGAATTCTATAATCTACTGTATAATAAATCATTAAAAGGAGAAGGGACAAATTCCAGAGATTATAAATGGTTTATGTTAGATAATTTAATTGTTTCGCAGGCATTGCACGACGGAAAAGATTTTTATGCAAAAGAAGGACAAATTTTTAAATCTGATAAAATTTTATATTATAACGCAAAAGCAAATTTTAAAACACCGAATAAAACATACGGCGGAAAAAACTATTACGGTGGGTACAGTGATCATTTGCCGGTATTTTTTATACTAAAAAGATAAAAACATATTAAAAGTTACGAAAATCAGGTGAAATTTTAATATTATTTATGAACTTCAAACTCGTATCAGATTATAAACCCACAGGCGACCAACCTCAGGCAATTGCCGAACTTATAAAAGGCATAAGGGCAGGAGAGAAGTTCCAAATTTTGCAGGGTGTAACAGGTTCCGGAAAAACCTTTACCGTAGCAAATGTTATTGAAAAACTTAACAGACCGGTATTGGTTTTAAGTCATAATAAAACATTGGCTGCTCAATTATACGGTGAATTTAAAAGTTTTTTTCCGACAAATGCCGTTGAATATTTTGTTTCATATTACGATTATTATCAACCCGAAGCATATATTCCTTCTTCAAATACATATATCGAAAAGGATTTAAGCATTAATGATGAAATTGAAAAACTGCGGTTAAGTACAACCACTTCATTATTAACGGGCAGGAGAGACGTAATTGTGGTTTCTTCGGTATCTTGTCTTTACGGAATAGGAAATCCTGAGGATTTTTATTCAAATTTAGTTGAAATAAAAAAGGGACATAACTTCCCGAGAAACAAATTTTTACGCGACCTTGTTTCAAGTCTTTATTCACGTAATGATATTGAATTTAATCGCGGAAATTTCAGAGTATCGGGTGATACCGTAGATGTTTTTCCCGCATACAGCGATATTGCAATCAGAATTTCTTTTTGGGGTGACGAAGTTGAGGAAATATTGACTTTTGACCCCATCAACGGGCATACTGTTGATAATTTAGATTACATCAGAATTTATCCTGCAAGTATTTTTATGACAACCAAAGAACGTCTGAATCAGGGAATTGATCAAATAGTACTGGATTTAGGAAAACAAATTGAATACTTTAAAGAAGTGGGAAAACATCTTGAAGCAAAACGCATAGAAGACCGTGTAACTTATGATGTTGAGATGATTAAGGAATTAGGATATTGTGCGGGGATTGAGAATTATTCACGGTATTTTGACGGCAGAAAACCCGGAAGCAGACCTTTTTGCTTATTAGATTATTTTCCCGATGATTTTTTAGTAATAGTTGATGAAAGTCATGTAACTCTGTCGCAGGTTCATGCAATGTTCGGAGGAGACCGTTCAAGAAAAAGAAATTTGGTTGAATACGGTTTCCGTCTGCCCGCAGCCATTGATAACCGACCTTTAACTTTTGAAGAGTTTGAAGGATTTGACAAACAAACAATTTATTTAAGTGCAACACCGTCGGATTATGAATATACTAAAACAGAAGGCGTTGTAGTTGAACAAGTGATACGTCCGACCGGTTTAATTGATCCGCCTATTGATGTTCGTCCGAGTTTAAATCAAATTGATGATTTAATTGCGGAAATCAGCGACCGTGCCCAAAAAGACGAACGTATTTTGGTAACAACTTTAACAAAACGAATGGCGGAAGAATTAGCAGCCTATTTTGATAAAATGAGAATCAGAAGTCGCTATATTCATTCGGATGTTGATACGCTTGATCGTGTACAGATTATGGAAGATTTAAGGCGAGGTATGTTTGATGTTTTGATTGGTGTAAATCTTCTTCGTGAAGGACTTGATTTGCCTGAGGTTTCACTTGTTGCAATATTGGATGCAGATAAGGAAGGATTTTTACGCTCGGCACGTTCATTAACACAAACTGCCGGACGAGCAGCCAGAAACTTGAACGGAAAAGTAATTATGTATGCCGATAAAATAACCAAATCGATGCAAAAAACCATTGATGAAACCAATCGCAGAAGAGAAAAACAGTTAAAATATAATGAAGAACACGGAATTATCCCGACACAAATTAAGAAAGAACTCGGAAAAATACATCTATCAGACAAACAAGATGAGTATCACAAAAAATATTATTCCGGAAAAAAATCATCAATTGCTGCCGATCCGGTTGTAAAATATATGAATAAAGATGGTCTTGAAAAAGTAATTCAAAATACTGAAAAAAAGATGTTAAAAACAGCTGACAATCTTGATTTTACAGAAGCTGCAAGATTGCGAGACGAATTGTCGGAATTAAAAAAACTCCTTAATAAACAAAATTAGCCCTGTTAATTTATAAGATTACTTATATTCAATTAATTTAACTTTTTAATTGACAATAAAATTAATAATATTGCATTCAAATCAGAAAAATGTTAGAATTTTTTAAAAAGCCGTATCCTTTTAATAATGATTTAGTTCATAATGCAAAAGTCGTATTCTTTATAGGTGCGGCAATCGGCTTATTTTTATTCTTTTTTGAACCTTTTAATTTTAATAATTTCAGTTTAAGAGATAAATTCATCGTATCTTCCCTTATCAGCTTGATAACTTTTGCAGTGTTAAGTTTCAGTATGATTATAATTCCGTCCTTTTTTAAAAGTTTTTTTTCAATCAAAAATTGGAATGTTTTAAAAGAAATTTTTTGGAACACTTGGTTAATTTTCACTTTAATTGTCGGATATTATTTTTATTTCAGATTTAATTCCGTTTTTCTAATAAAACCCGGGGACATATTAAAAATCATATTAATAAGTTTTCTTGCAATTTCTATTTTGGTTGTTCTTAACAGAAACAGATTAGTAAAAATTCATCTTAATCTTGCTGTTGAACTAAATAAAAAACTAATGACTAAAATGGATTCTGCAGATAAAGAACTGCTTTTTGAATCAGAGTATAAAAAAGATTCAATTAAATTGACAGTTAAAGATATTGCAGTTATAAAATCTGCCGGAAATTATGTCGAATTTTTTTATTTTGAGAATTCTAAAATAAAAAAGCATTTATTGAGAAATACATTAATAAATATTGAGGATACATTAAAAAACTACAATTTTATTTTTCGATGTCACAGAACTTACCTGATTAATACTGATTTTATTATTAAAGCAACGGGAGATTCGCAAGGCGTGAAACTTTTAATGAGGGGACTTGATTTTCAAGTTCCTGTTTCAAGAAATTATTTGGCAGGTTTAAAAGAAAAAATCTGATATTTCTTCCCTTTTTTTATCTATTTTATCCCTAAAACGATTATTGCAATACTTATATAAAGAACTACAAATCAACGTATTACAAAAATTATTTATCCCTAAAAAAGTTTTTCGTAACTATTCTTTATTTCTCGTAACTTAGATTTTTTTATGCTTCCATACTCAAATACTTTTGGAGAAAATATAATTCAAAAATATTAAGATATGAAACCGTTAATAATAGGAAATTTAAAAGTACGCATCCCGATAGTACAAGGCGGAATGGGAGTAGGAGTGTCATTATCCGGATTAGCTTCGGCAGTCGCAAACCAGGGCGGGATAGGAGTTATATCTGCTGTAGGACTCGGAATGAGTTATAATTTAAAAGGAAAATATTCAAAACAAGCAAATATTGACAGCTTCAGAAATGAAATCAGAAAGGCAAAAAAGTTATCGCCGAAAGGTGTTTTAGGTGCTAATATTATGCTTGCCGTTACAAATTTCGATGAACTTTTTAAGGTAGCTATAGACGAAAAACTTGATATTGTATTTGTTGGCGCAGGCTTATTCATACATAAACCTACAACAGTTACGACGGAAGAGTTTTTGAATTCAAATACTAAATTTGTTCCTAAAATTTCTTCGGCACGAGCCGCAAAACTTACACTTAAAGTTTGGGCTGATAAATTCGGAAGATTACCTGATGCTTTGGCAATTGAAGGCTCAAAAGCCGGCGGACATCTCGGTTTTAAGAAAAATGAATTAATTAAAGGAACACAATCATTACATAATATCGTAAGAGAAACAAAAATTGTTATTTCTGAATATGAAAAGGAATTCGGAGTTACAATTCCGATTATTGCCGGCGGAGGTATTTATGACGGAACCGATATTTATAAAATTTTAAAAGCCGGTGCCGATGCCGTCAAAATGGGAACAAAATTCGTTACTACTTTTGAATGTGATGCCGATATAAAATTCAAGGAACAATATTTGAATATTAATAAACCGAAAGATATTGTTCTGATTGACAGTCCTGCCGGTTTACCGGGAAGAGCAGTAAATAACGATTTTTTAAAATCTGTAGCCGCCGGTACACAAAAACCGGTAAAATGTGTTTGGCAATGTTTGAAAACCTGTAATTATAAAAATGTTTCTTATTGTATTGCCGAAGCTTTGTTTAATGCAGCTAACGGTAATTTGAAAGACGGATTTGCTTTTGCAGGAACTAATGCTTACAAAGCCGAAAAAATTCAAACTGTTAAAGAAGTTTTTGACGAATTAATTTCTGAATTTAAATATATTGCTGCTAAAAACAGAAATTATAAACAGAAATATGACTATGCAGTATGCGTTTCAGCATAGAATTATAATTTTTTTTCATAATTAGTTAGGATTAAAAAGCTTGATATTTTATTTTCGAGCTTTTTAATTGATTACATATATTTGTCTTATAATTAATATTATGTTAAATAGGACAAATCTAAAAAAAGAGAGTAAAATAAATTACCCTCCTTCTTCCTTATAATTAATCAATAGTTTTTTCTTTTACTCCGAGATTATCAATCATATCTGTTATACGTTTTATATTTGCCTGATCATGAAGTCTATAATAAATTCGGCTTAATACACTTAACAAATCGCGATCTCCGGGTTTAATTTTAAGAGTATTTTCAAATTTTTGAGCTGCAGTTTTTAAATAATTCTTCGCAGTTGTTTCGTAAACGGCAGAACGTTTGAAATCTTTATTAATAAATACTTTAAGTAACCAATCTGCATGTTTGGCATTAATATCATTTCTTTTTAAATATAATCTGCCGATGTTATAAGAAGCATTAAAAAATTTGGGGTTTATTTCTAATGATTTATTGTACAATTTTTCGGCTTTTGCGAGATTTTCTTCTGTTTGATTAAAATATTCATTTGCTTTTGCAAGAGCTGCATCTCTTTTTTTCTGATATTCTGCTTTCAGTTTTGAATTATTCCTGTTTTGGAATGCTTTCTTTTTCATTTCATAAGCTTGTGCCATATTTTTATCATACAATTTTGTTAAAGTATCAGTTTTATTGTCAAAAATTGTAGCTTTTGCAGAATAATAAGAAGGATTATTCGGATTTTTTTTAATTGCAATATCAATATATTCAATAGCTTTATCTTGCTCATTACGAATCATATAATAATTAATTAAATCAATTATCAATTGTTCATAATCAGGATATTTCTGAAATCCTTCTTTAACAGTTGAAATAAATTTATCATTATTTTTTTCTTTAGAGTAACAGGTTGCAAGATAATGGTATGAAGCACCGGGTTCATAATTATCTTTTATACTTTGTTCAAAATATTTTTTCGCTATATCGTATTTCCCGGCTTTAAAAGCTATAATTCCTTCAAAATACTGAATTTGTTTTTCGCTATAAGCAGTATCTTTAGGAGGTTTCGGTAATTGACATAATTTATAACCGTAATTCATTAAGGTTAAGGCATTATCATAATCGTTATCAGTATATTTTAAGATTGCTTTATTAATAATGCTGTTTTTAATCATTTCATTCAAATCTTTAGTAGAAGTTTTTTCTTTTAAGCTGCCTTTTTTATCTAATTCAACGGCTTTCAATAATGCTTCTGCTGATTTTGTAAGAGCATCTTTATCAATAAATTCTGTTTGTTCCCAATGATCAAGAATTCCGTTTTTAAAATAAAGTTTTTTGCGATTATATACCCAAATTTCAGTATCTCCCTGTTTCAAAATTTTTCCGGGTTTCCCGACTAAGTATTCGGCATTTTGGATTCCGCTGTTTTTAGCAGGCATTCCTTTATACAAACCACCTAATACAAAAGTTGAAATATTATAATATGTATCGGCTCGCTTAATCCAGGTTTTAGATTTAATATTTCTTTTAGGATTAGTGATTTCTTTATCACTCTTTTCTTTTTGTTTTTTTAACCCTTCCCAAGTCGGTCCTGCTTCCTGAGCAAACATAATACCCGAAAAGAATATAAAAATAAGAATTGCAGATAATTTTTTCATTTTTTCGTCATTTAATATTTATTGAATAGGTTTTATTTAGAATTAATTTTCAGAATTTGTATTATCATTAATATTGTCAGTATTTTCATTAGCAGGTTCTTCTGCTATATCATCACTTTGTTCAACTTTTGCAACTGAAGCTATGCTGTCTCCGTCTTTTAGTTTTATCAATCTTACGCCTTGAGTGGCTCTTCCTGCAACTCTCACAGTATCAACACTTAGCCTTATAGTAAGTCCGGATTTATTAATAATCATTAAATCATCTCCGTCTTTTACATTTTTTATTGCAATAAGCTTACCGGTTTTCTCGGTAATATTAATTGTTTTAACACCCTTCCCTCCTCTTTTAGTGATTCTGTAACTTTCTAAAAGTGATCTTTTTCCGTAGCCGTTTTCCGATACAACGAGAACATGTTCTTCATTATTGTTTTCGACACAAATCATCCCGATTACTTCATCCTCTTTATCTATGCGTATTCCTCTTACGCCGGCAGCCGTTCGTCCCATATTTCGAACATCTGTTTCGTTAAAGCGAGTGGCTTTTCCGTTTCTGGCGGCAAGCATAATGTCATTACTTCCGTTTGTAAGTTTGGCAGAAAGTAATTTATCACCTTCATTAATTGTAATAGCATTTATTCCGTTTTGACGCGGTCTTGAAAATGCTTCTAAAGAAGTTTTTTTAATTTTTCCGTTTTCGGTTGCAAAAATAATATTATGTTGATTTAAATAATCTGCATCATCCAAAGTTGTAACTTTCATATAAGCCGTAACTTTATCATCTTGTTCAATATTAATCATATTTTGAATGGCTCTGCCTTTTGATATTTTGCTTCCTTCAGGAATATCATAAACTTTCATCCAAAAACAACGTCCTTTTTCCGTAAAGAATAATAACCAGTTGTGCATAGTAGCAACATACATATGTCTTAAAAAATCTTCATCTCTTGTTGTACTTCCTTTTGAGCCTTTACCGCCTCTGTGTTGTGTTTTAAATTCTGTTAAATCGGTTCTTTTTATGTAACCTAAATTAGAAATAGTAATCAGAACTTCATCATCGGCATAAAAATCTTCGGGATTGAATTCGGCTGAAGAATAAATTATTTCAGTTTTACGTTCATCTCCGAATTTGTCTTTAATTTCCAGAAGTTCATCTTTAATAATTTCCATTCTTAAAGGTTCTTGTTCAATAATTTCTTTAAGATGGGCTATTGTTTTAACTAATTCATCGTATTCTGATCTTAATTTATCCTGTTCGAGACCGGTTAATTGTCTCAATCGCATTTCAACAATTGCGGAAGACTGAATTTCACTTAAATTAAAACGTTCCTGTAATGCTTCTTTTGCTTCGTTAGGGTTTTTTGATGCTCTGATGATTTTAATTACTTCATCAATATTGTCGGAAGCGATAATAAGACCTTCTAAAATATGAGCGCGTTCTTCAGCTTTTCGTAATTCGAATTGTGTTCTGCGAAGAACAACATCGTGCCTATGTTCAACATAATTGAAAATAAGATCGACAAGGTTAAGCATTTGCGGGCGACCTTTTACAAGTGCAATATTGTTTACACTGAAAGATGTTTGCAGTGCTGTGTATTTGTATAGTTTATTTAAAACTACGTTTGCAATGGCATCACGTTTTAATGTAAATACGATACGCATTCCGTTTCTGTCGGATTCGTCATTTGCATATGAGATACCGTCAATTTTTTTATTATTGACTAAATCAGCAACTTTTGCAATTAAAGTTGCTTTATTAACCTGATAAGGAATTTCTGTAACAATAATTTGTTCGCGTCCGGACGGTTTTGTTTCAATATGAGATTTAGCTCTCATAACAATTCTGCCTCTGCCGGTTTTAAAAGCGTCAATTACTCCCTGATAGCCGTATATTGTACCGCCTGTGGGGAAATCCGGAGCTTTAATGATTTTTATCAAATCATCAATGTCAATATCTTTATTATTGATATAGGCAATAATTGCATCAATTGTATCCGAAAGATTATGAGGAGCCATATTTGTTGCCATTCCGACAGCAATACCTGAAGCACCGTTAACAAGTAAATTAGGAATTCGTGTCGGCAAAACCGTAGGTTCTTCAAGCGTATCGTCAAAATTGAGTCGAAAATCAACGGTTTCTTTATCAATGTCTTCCAACATTGCTTCAGCAATTTTTTTAAGTCGAGCTTCGGTATAACGCATTGCAGCAGGATTATCCCCGTCAATTGAGCCGAAGTTTCCCTGACCGTCAACTAAAGTATATCGCATCGACCATTCTTGTGCCAAACGAACCATGGTAAAGTAAACCGAACTGTCGCCGTGAGGGTGATATTTACCGAGAACCTCTCCTACTATTCTTGCAGATTTTTTGTGTGCTTTATTTGAAGATAATCCCAGTTCTTTCATTCCGAATAAAACGCGTCTGTGAACAGGTTTTAAACCGTCGCGAACATCCGGTAAAGCACGAGAAACTATAACTGACATTGAATAATCAATATAAGCCGATTTCATTTCTTTTTCTATATTAACAGGGATTATTCTTGCTGTTTCTTCCATATCTTTCTAAATCATTAGTAATCAAATTATTTCATTATTTTTTCTTTTTTCAAAGAATTTGCTAAAATAGAGATATTTTATGAGAAAATTAAATATTATTTAACAAAAATTATTAACCGATAATTGTTAATAAATAACTGTTCCGCAAACTTCAATAATTTTGTTATTTTCAGGATAATACAGGTAGGATTTTACCGGTAAGCCGTAATAGTCTTTTAAAAGATTTTTGTATTCTGCTATCTGTTCTGTGTATTTTTTATTGTGTTTTCCGAATTTGAAATCTATAACAACAATTTCTGTTTCAGAAAACAAAACACGGTCGGGAATTCTGATATTTCCTTTTGCCGTAAGCAAAGCATCTTCATTTATTACTTTGTATGTTCCGTCAAACCAATGTTGTACCGTTTTTTTATTTACTGTATTTTTTATTTTCAGAATAAATTCTTCGGCTTCTTTTACTGTTAAAATTCCTTCCGAATGTTGTTTCATTACAGCTTTGTCAATGTCGTCAGTCGTTATGATATTTTGGAAAATACTGTGCATTAATTTTCCGTAATTTACTTTTTCTTCAAGTTCGGGAATACTTTCAATGAAAAAATCTTCCGAATTTAATTTTAACTGCAGTTTATTTTGCCAATGATTTGAAGGATAATGATTTTCAATAAGATGTGATTTTATTTCTTCCTTTATAAAATCTTTTTTTACCGGATTATAATTTATTGAATAATCAAATATTCGAGTTTCAGAATTATAATGTTCAGAGAAATTAAAAATTTCACCACTCCCCCCTACTCTTACATCAATACCTTGATTTACAATATGATACAAAGCATTACTTGTGTCTTTAATTGATGTATTTTTTTTTGTTTTAGGAATGTTAAAAGATGAAAAAATAATTAATTCTTTTTCGGCACGTGTAAATACAACATATAAAAGGTTAATGGTATCGGTATAACTGTACAGCATTTCATTGAAATAATCTTTTCGGAAAAAGGTTTGAGCCAATTTTCCGGAATATTTTACAGGTAAATAAGGAAATTTATTGAACGGCTGATTATCAATTTTTGCCCATAAAATCGGTGCAGAATAAGAAGAATGATCAAAATTAAAATTTGTATAGGGCATTAATACAGTATCAAAAGACAATCCTTTGGATTTATGGATTGTCATTACATTTACGGCATCTGTTTTATCAGAGATTTGAACGGAAGTATTTTTTGCTTTTTCATCCCATCTTTCAAGAAATTCTGATAAATCGGAATAATGTTTTCGAGTAAAATCAGTTATTACATTTTGAAAAGTTTTAATATAAGCAAATTCCTTCGATTTATCCGTCAAACCGAAAATTACAATAAGCTCTTCACTTAATTCGAATAATTCTTTTTGCAGAAACAGGTCTTGATTATTTAAGAATTTTTCCGGCAATAATTTTATATAATCTTCATTTTCAACAGATAAAAATATTTTATTATAATTTACGGAAGCTGACAGTGATTTTTGATATTCGAGAACTAACTGTGTTAGATTTATTTTATCGTGTTTGTTATTTATATATTTCATTGCCGAAATCAAAATTCTTACAGCCGTTGAATTTTCGATATAAAGTGCATCTCCGGATATAATTTTGTATTTTGCTCTCTCGGAATTTTCATTTTGATAATATGTCAGTAATTCAGTAATTTCTTTTGCCTGTTTATTGGTTCTTACTAAAATACCGATATCACGAGGATTTTTATAATTATTTCTCAGTAATTCATCAATTATTACCGGAAATTTTTCTTTTAATTCTTCTTCATAATTATCTTTTTCAATAAAATGAATTTTTACGTTTCCTCCTTTTTTAGCCGAATCGGCAGGGACTTTCTGAATGTGTTCCGCATAAGCGTTAATAAGCATTGTATCGTAATGTTCTGCTTTAAGAGTTTTTTTCACTTCTTCGTTATTTATACTTTCAAGCTTTTCATTATATTGGTTTTGAAGTATTTGAGGAAGTATTTCAAAAACGGCATTATTAAATTTTACAATATTTTCTTTGCTTCTCCAATTTGTATCAAGTGTTTTATTTTCAATAAATTCATTGCCTATGTCATTTTTTACGCCGGAAAGCAACAATTTCCAATTTCCGCCTCTCCAACGGTAAACGGACTGTTTAATATCACCAACAATTAAATTATTGTAACCCATACTTAATGAATTTGCAATCAACGGTTTAAAATTTTCCCATTGAAATCCGGAGGTGTCCTGAAATTCATCAATTAATATATGTTTGTATCGATTTCCTATTTTTTCATATATAAAAGGTGCATCGTTATTTCCGATTATTTCTTTCAGCAATAATGTTGTATCACTGATAAGCAAAATATTGTTTTCGTTGCGATATTCGGGTAAAAAACCGACTAAATCGTTTATAATTCCGAAAGAATGAAAGTTGTTGATAATTTGAACGGCTGTATAATAATTTTCGTGTTCTTTTTCAAAAAAGTTAAAATAGTTTTCTAAAATTTCGGATAAACCTGAGTAAACAGAATTTATCTCCGCAATTATTTCTTTTGAAGCATTTTTTGCATACCAATTTTCAATTCCTTCAAGGGCTTTGATTATTGTTGCCGTAAAGTCATCGTATATTTTATTTTTTGCGATTTTTGTAAGAAAGTGATTCGAAATTGTTTTAAATTTTGCTCCGAGTGATAATATATCAATTCCTGCTTTTTCAACAATTTCTCTGTATCCCGAAGCAAATTCAGACATTTCACTTTCAAAGAAATTTTTTATTTGGTACAATATTTTCAAATAATCGGAAAGCTCTTTTTTATCATATTTTTCGGCATTTATATTGTATAATTTCTGAAAATGTTCTTTAAAAATTTCAGCAGCTAACTTTTTAATATCTTTTTTAAAATCCCAATTCCGGCTTTCTTCAGTTTTGGAGTTTGAAAACTGAATGAGCCAATTTTGCAGTTGCTTATTATCTGACAAAGAGCTGAATAACATTTCGGTTAATTCATCAATTACTTTATTGTGATCTAATTCAATGTCATAACTTGAATTCAAATTCATTTCAAACGAAAATGCCTTGATAACTCGTTGCACAAAACTGTCGATGGTGTTTACGTTAAAAGCTGAATAATTATGAAGTATTCGGTCACGTACGGCAAGTGCTTTCTTTTTAATATCTGCTTCTGTATTAATATTAATATGTTCTGAAATTTCGGTAAAATAGTCGGCATCTTTACCGTTATCAATAAGAGCATTTAATTTTTCCAGAATTCTGGTTTTCATTTCTTCTGCAGCTTTATTGGTAAAAGTTACTGCTAAAATTTTGCTGAAATTATCCGGAGTTTCAAAGGCTGATTTTAAATAGGTTAAAGTTAATAACCAAGTTTTTCCCGAACCGGCAGATGCTTTATATATTTCAAGTTTATTCATATTATAAAAGTGCTTAAACTTTAATTTTTCTTTCAATAAGAAAAAAAAGTACATTTGTTTAGTTCTTATTGAATATAATATTTCAAAAATATAAAAATAATTAAAGCAAATCGAATTTATTAAAAATATTGATGTTTGGTCTCCTGAAATTATCAGTTTATTAATTATGAGCGGATTTTTAACAGGAGTTATTAATACACTTGCAGGGAGCGGAACGGCAATCGGTTATGCCGTGTTTATGAGTCTTGGACTTCCGCCTGCCATGGCAAACGGAACCGTAAGAATAGGTGTTGTGCCTCAGACATTGGCTGCCGGATTAAATTTTTATAAACATAAGCTGTTAAATATAAGAAATGCTGCATTTATAGCGGTTCCGATTACAGTCGGATCTGTTCTCGGAGCAGAAATTGCCGTTAACATTAATCAGGAAGTTTTTAAAAAAGTGATTGGTGTTGCAATGTTGATTATTTTATTTTTTGTTATTTGTAAACCTGAAAAATTTTTAAAAAGAAAAACAAGTAAAATTGATATAAAACACCGATTTCGGCATATTATTTTGTATTTTCTGATAGGAACTTACGGCGGATTTATTCACGTAGGTGTCGGTATTTTTTTATTAATCGCATTGGTTTCCGTTTCCGGGTACGACCTTGTAAAAGCTAACAGTTTAAAAGTTTTTACAGTTTTTATTTATACCCCGTTTGCTTTGGCAGTTTTTATGATAAACGGTGAAATTCATTATGCAATGGGTTTAATTGCGGCTGCAGGAAATACTTTAGGCGGTATTTTTGCGTCAAAATTTGCAATAAAACACGGTGCCGAGCCGCTGCGTTGGTTTTTGGTAATCGTAATTGTTGTATTTACCTTGTATTTATTCGGTGCTTTTGATTTTATACATTTGTAATAATATTTCAAATATACAGGTTCTTTATTTATTGATTAAGATTACTTGAATTTTAGGCTTTATTTATAAGAAAAAATCGTAAATTCGCACAAAATAATATTTTTAAACAAAAAAAAAGAAAATGGCAAACAAAGCAAAATCATTACTAATATTAGCAGGTGTAATTGTTGTTATTCTGCTCATGTTCGGTTCGGCAACTTTTGTAACGCTTCAACCGGGTGAAAAAGGGATTATATTCAAAAAATTTTCCGGAGGATTGGATAAAGATCATATATATAATGCAGGATTTCATATGATTGCTCCGTGGAATGAAATGATTATTTATGATGTAAGAGAACAAAAAGTTGATGAAACAATGGATGTTTTGGATAAAAAAGGACTTCCGATTTCCGTAGATGTTTCAGTTCGTTTTTATCCTATTTTTAATAAAATAGGTTATTTACACGAAAAATTCGGCAAAAAATATGTTGACAAACTTGTAATTCCTGAAGTTCGTTCTACTGTGCGACAGGTTATGGGACGATATACTGCGGAAGAAATTTATTCTACAAAACGTGCTACAGTTGAATCTCAAATTAAATCGGAAACAGAAGCTGTTTTAAATAAACCGGAGAATAATATTTTTATGACAACCTTGCTGATACGATCAATAAATTTGCCGGTTGATTACAAAAAATCCATTGAAGATAAAGAGATTAAAAAACAAGAAGCTTTAGCTTATGTATATATTTTACAAAAAGAAACGGCGGAAGCAAAGCGGAAAGTTATTGCCGCAAAAGGTGAGGCAGATGCAAATGATATAGTTAACAGTTCTTTAACAACTAATCTGTTAAAAATGAGAGGAATTGAAGCAACTATAAAATTGGCGACTTCATCTAATGCAAAAACGGTTATTATAGGAAGCGGTAAAGACGGAATGCCCTTAATTTTAGGCGGAGATAAATAATTTTTTAAAGAATTTTAATTATTGTGAAAAAGAATATGATATATATATGGTCTTTAATAAGAAAATTCAAATATATAATTGCCGTATTATTGTTCGGTATTTGGATTACTTTTATTGATCAAACTAATTTAAGATTTAAATCTAAATTAAGAAATGATATTGAATATTTAAAAAAGAAAAAGAAATTTTACAAGAAAGAAATTCTTAAAAATGAAAAATATTATAAAGATTTGACAACAAACCCCGGAGCAAAAGAAAGGCTTGCACGCGAAGAATATTATATGAGCAAAGACAATGAAGATGTTTTTATTATTGTCGATAAAAGGAAATAACAGAACAGTTTTTGAATAAACAAAGGGTGAATTTCAAAATTCACCCTTTGTTATGTGTTATAATTTGTTTTTTTTAATTTAATTCTCGTTTGTTAATTCAAAATGCACAAAGAATAATTGTTTTAAAAGCAAACTTTTATATTCTTTACTCCCTCTGATATCACTAATAGGACTGACTTCCGACAATAAAATATCGCTTGCAGTCTTAATATTTTCTTTGTTTAATTCTTTTCCGGATAAATATTTTCTTGTTTGTTCAAAGTATTTCGGTATCGGAGCAATACCTCCGGCAGAAATATGAATTTCTTTGAAAATATTTTTTTCTAAAGTATATGAAACAGCAGAATTCACACTTGCAATATCTAAATAGGTTCTTTTAGAAACCTTTTCAAAGTTAAATCTGAAATTGTTATCCGGAATTTTGAACCAAATTTCTTCAATATGTTCTCCTTCTTTTAAATCTGTTGTTTTATATCCTCTGAAAAATTTATTTAAAGCTGTTGTTCTTGTATTTCCTTCTTCATTTTTTATAACTAATTCAGAATTAAGAGCCAAAAAGAAAATACTTAAATCACCTATTGGTGAGGCGTTTACAAAGTTTCCGGCAATGGTTCCCATATTTCGAATTTGTTCGGAAGAAATCAATTTAAACCATTGTTGAATTTTCGGAAAATATTTATTAAAAATTTCGGAATGCATAATTTCGTTAGCCGTAATTGATGCTCCTGACTTAATATAACCGTTTTCTTCTTTAATTTCTTTTAATTCCTGTCTGTTTAAATAAAATGTTGCATCAGTATCGGAAGTTTCATCAGCTTTTCGAACATATAAATCCGAACCGCCGCCGATTATTATTTTGCCTTCGGTTATTTCAGAACTTTTTATTTCTGCAAGTTGATTTGCAATATCGGAAAAATAGTCCGGTAAATATTTATGCTCAATTAACCAATCAAGAGAATTTTCAGATTTATTTTTCAAACCGTCGGCAATATCTTTTACAGCACGTTCTATAGATTTATATCCGGTACATCGACAAATATTTCCGGCAACGGAATTTATTGCTTCATCATATTTTGCAAAATTTTTTGATAATGCGTGCCCTGTTAAGGAAACAACAAATCCGGGTGTGCAAAACCCGCACTGTGTTCCGGCATGCTCATCAAGTGCATGTTGAACAGGTGTTAACCCGTTCTTATTATTAAGTCCTTCAACGGTAACTACATGTTTGCCTGCAATATTTCCCAAAGGCGTAAGACAAGATGCCATACTTTTATATTCTGTTTTATTTTTAACCAAAGAACCTACTAAAACAGTACATGCCCCACAATCTCCTTCTCTGCAACCGGATTTGGTTCCTTGTAAATGTTGGTCTTCTCGAATAAAATCTAATAATATTGTACTTGCTGATTTATTCGTTTTAATTTTTTTATTATTTAATATAAATTGTATCATTTAATTCTGTTATTTCAAAACACAAATATAAACGTTTTAAAGAAAAAATAAAAGAAACATATATAATATAAGGTGTATAATACAACAATAAAAAAAACTTTCCGAATAAAAACACCCGGAAAGTTTTGAAATTTACAAATTCTGTAAAAACTATGTATAATTCCGTTTTATTATTTTTTTTCTTCTAAAGTTTCAAACTTTAAAGAATAATTAGTAAAATTATCAAGTCCTGATTTCTTTAAAGAATCTTGCATATGATTAATATATTTCTCCATATTTTTTAATTTTTCTTTTTCTGCTTCATTAGCGTCAACATAGTTTTTTTGTTCGTGTTTTAATTTTTCAGCTAAATATGCTGAATCTACAACTTCCTGTTCTACAATACCTTTTACGGTTACTTTACTTCCTGATAATGATTCGTCAAAACGATTATCATTAAAAATATGAAGATTATAATCACCGTCAACAAGTAATAATTTTTTACCGCCGTGTTTGCATACATGATCAACAATTCCTGTAACTGTAACTTCTTTCCCGACATAATTTGCTGCTAATGAATCAAATTCATTAAGATTGATTTCAGGAACTGCAACAAGATTAATTTCTGTAGTATCGTTCTTGCTTTTTTCAGTGTTATCATTATTGCCGCAGGCAGCTATAAATAATACACTTACACTTAAAAATAAAATCTTTTTAATCATAATTATAATTTTTTGGTTTAAAATTGCATAGGTAATAATTTTAAAATTATATTCCAATTATTGTTTTTAGATATTTGACAAGTTTATTTTATTATTTTCGACTATTTAATTAAGTCGAATATAATATTGTTTATAAACATAGAATTTGCATATAATTAAAAAATGTTTAATTTCGACCGATATAAATATTCTAAAAAAAATATATGTTTCATTCTAAAATTGTAGGTGTCGGGCATTTTGTTCCTGAAAACGTGGTTACAAATCACGATTTAGAAAAATTAATGGATACATCTGATGAATGGATTCAGGAAAGAACCGGAATTCAAGAAAGGCGATTTTATACTCCTCCCGAAAAAGGTTCAACGGCAAAAATGGCTTATAAAGCTTCTTTAATTGCTCTCGAACGCGCAAAACTTAAACCTGACGATATTGATGCCATAGTTTTTGCTACCTTAAGCCCTGATTTTTATTTCCCCGGAAGCGGTGTTTTATTGCAGCATATGCTCGGGATGGGAACAAAACCGGCATTAGATGTAAGAGCACAATGTTCAGGATTTATTTATGCCCTTTCGGTTGCCGATCAATTTATTAAAACCGGTATGTACAAGCGTATTTTAGTTATAGGTTCGGAAACACAAAGCATTGCATTGGATTTAACTACGCGAGGAAGAGGAATGGGCGTATTATTTGGTGACGGAGGCGGAGCTGCAATATTAGAAGCAACCGAAGAAGAAGGAAAAGGCATTTTATCAACCCATCTTCACTCACAAGGCGAATTTGCCGATGTTTTATGTATAAGAGAACCCGGAACAAATGAAAAAGGGCATTCGGTATATGAGAATCAGCATTTACAATTTGATAAAATAAGCCCTCAAATGGACGGTCAGTTAGTTTTTAAAAATGCAATAAAACGAATGCCGGAAGTTACAATGGAAGCACTTCAGGCAAACGGATTAACTCCTGCCGATATTGATATGTTTCTTCCGCATCAGGCAAATTTGCGTATTTCTCAAATGGTTCAAAAATTTCTTCGTTTACCCGATGATAAAGTTTATAATAACATTCAAAAATACGGAAATACAACAGCAGCCACACTGCCCATATTATTAAGCGATTTATGGGAACAGGGCAGAATAAAAGAAGGTCAATTGTTTGCTCTTGCGGCATTCGGAAGCGGATTTACCTGGGCTTCGACATTAATCAGGTGGTAATCAATAAATTATTTAAAATAAAAATGCATCGTAAACAGATAAAATACGATGCATTTTTTTCATAACCGAACAATATTCTTGTTATATTTTCTTTTTAATATATTTGCAAACTCAAAATTAATTGCAAAATGAAAAAAGAAGAAGTTCCTCAATACGATGAAAATCTTTTAAACGGCATTAAAGAAATTCAATATGCCGTTGATGAAAACGGAGAATATACTGAAGTAAAAAGTCCCGGATGGGAACCGAAAAATATTGCCTTAAAACAAGCATTAAAACTTGTTGATGAAATGATTGAAGATGCAAGGCAGTTAGTTATAAACGGAGAAAAAAGTCCTGTTTATTTTTATATGAATTTAAAACAAATGGATTTTTCAATTCTTAAAGAAGAAACCGGATTTCCTAAATTCATAATAAAAAAGCATCTAAAACCGTCAGTTTTTAAAAAACTTTCAGAAAAAAAGTTAAAAAAATACGCTTCCGTTTTCGGTATTTCAAAAGAAGAGCTTTTAACAGTTCCGGAAAAACCGGTAAAAGCGTTGGAATATAATTTCGGTTTTAAACTTAAAAATTAATTATTACGGAAAGAAAATAAAATTGGAAAAGAAAATAAAATTTGAACATAAAATGTCGGCACATTGTGAAAACGGAGTAACGGGAAATCTACTTCGTTTTTACGGAATAGAATTAAGCGAGCCTATGATTTTCGGTATAGGTTCCGGATTATTTTTCTTTTATATGCCTCTGATTAAAATGAACGGTATTCCCGTAACCTCGTTCAGACCGCTGCCCGGCGTAATTTTTAAACGCGTAACTTCTCGCCTCGGAATAAAAGTTAAAGTAAAACAATTCAGAAACGAAAAAACGGCAATGCACGAATTAGACATATTGCTGCAACAAGGTATTCCCGCAGGAATGGTTGTGGGAGTTTACGATTTAACATATTTCCCCCCGGCATATAGGTTTCGTTTTAATGCACATAATATAATAGGTGTAGGAAAAGAAAATGACACCTACTTTATCAGTGACCCGATAATGGAAAAAATTGAAAAAATTCATTATAATGATTTGCTGAAAACACGTTTTGCAAAAGGAACATATAAACCGAAAGGAAAAATGTATTATATAAAAAGTGTTCCCGAAACTTTCGACATAAAATCGGCAATTATAAAAGGAATAAAACATACCTGCAGAGATATGCTGACAATTCCTTTTCCTTACGCCGGATTAAATGCAGAAAAAACATTGGCAAAACACGTAAGAAAATGGCCTGATAAACTCGGAGAACGTAAAGCAAAATTGTATTTGGGACAAGTTGTACGAATGCAGGAAGAAATAGGAACCGGTGGTGCCGGTTTCAGATTTTTGTATGCTGCTTTTTTGCAGGAAGCATCAAAAATTATGAATAATCCGGATTTAAACGAAATTTCGGAACAAATGACTGCTGCCGGCGATTTATGGCGCGAATTCGGAATTGCTTCCGGACGTATTTTTAAAGACAGGCATCCCGGAAAAGAACCTTATACCGAAGTTTCGGAAATGTTGTTAAACATAAAAAAAGAAGAAGAAATTATATTTAAAAACCTGAATAAAACAGTAAAATCTTTGTAAGAAACTTGATAAGACTTCAAAACATATCGAAAATTTATAAAAATTCAACGGAATTTGCAGTTAACGAAATTTCTTTAAATATAAATAAAGGAGAAATTTTTGGTTTGCTCGGAACTAACGGAGCCGGAAAAACTACGATATTTTCAATGCTTTGCGGTTTATTTCCTCCTACAAGCGGAGAAATTTACATCAATAATTTATCCGTAAGAACTCAAATTTCAGAAATTAAAAAAATAATAGGCGTAGTGCCGCAAAATATTGCTCTCTATCCTACCCTTACGGCAAAAGAAAATCTGTCTTTTTTCGGGAAAATGTATGGTTTAAGAGGTAAAGAATTAACAAATTCAATAATTCACCGGTTGGAAATTTTCGGATTGACAAAATATGCCGATAAAAAAATAAAAACTTATTCCGGCGGTATGAAACGGCGAATTAATCTGATTGCCGGAATTTTACATAAACCAGAACTTCTTCTGCTCGATGAGCCCGCCGTAGGAATTGATGCACATTCTCGCTTGGAAATTATGCACGAATTAAAAAAAATTAACGAAAGCGGAACAAGCATAATTTATACTTCTCATTATCTTGAAGAAGCCGAAAAATTTTGCAGCGAAATTGCAATTATTGACAAAGGAAAAATTATTACGCAAGGGAAACCTACAGAATTGGTAAAATCGGCAAATTGTTCAAATTTGGAAGAAATGTTTTTTAAATTAACCGGAAATAAATCCAATGTATAAACTGAAAGCATCCGTCATAAAAGAATTTCTTGTTTTAATTCGCGATATTCCGGGTTTGATTATTCTGTTTATTATGCCTGCTGCAATGATAATTGTAGTAACCCTCGTTCAGGACAGCACGCTTAAAAGCCTGTCGGACAGTAAAATAAAAATACTTTATGTTGATAACGACAATGACATTTTAAGCAATTCATTAAAAGAAGGTTTGTTGAAATCGGAAATTTTTGATTTAGATACTTCAAAAGTAAATTACGAACAGGCAAAAAACGAGGTTGCAAAAGGAAAATACCGAATGGCAATTATTATTCCCGAAGGTGCTGCCGATACTATAAGAAAAAATATTAAACCGGTAGTAGAAAATATTTTTTCCGCAGAACAAAATCAGCAAACCGTAAATTTCAAAAAATTAGAAATCCAAATACTTACCGACCCTACGATAAAAAATACATTTAAGCAAACTATGATTTCCGATTTACAAAAATATACTTCAAAAATTGAAACTCAAATCTTGTTTAAAATTCTTGCCGAACAATTGGAAAAAATGACCGGAGTAAAACCCGATTTACTCGACAAACCCATAGAAACAATTACTTTTAAAGAAACTTTTGCTTTTGAAAAAGAAACAAGCATAAAACCAAACTCAACACAGCATAACGTTCCCGCCTGGACTATGTTTGCAATGTTTTTTATAGTAATTCCCCTTGCCGGAAATATGATTTACGAACGTGAAAACGGCAGTTTTTTTCGACTTCTTACAATGCCCGGAAATTATTTAACCGTTCTCGGAAGCAAAACAATCGTTTATCTCGGAATTACTTTTTTGCAATTTATATTAATGATACTTGCCGGAATTTTTGTCCTGCCTCTGTTCGGCTTACCTGTTTTAAATCTCGGAACACATCCTTTTGCACTGTTAATTACGGCATTAGCTTCGGGATTAGCGGCTGTGGGCTACGGAATTTTAGTCGGAACAATTGCCGAAACCCACGAACAGGCAGGTGTTTTCGGAAGTGTTTCCGTAATAATTCTTGCATCTCTCGGCGGAATTTGGTTTCCCGTTTATGCAATGCCCGCAATAATGCAAAAAATCAGTATTATTTCACCGCTGAACTGGGGACTTGAAAGTTTTTACGATATTTTTCTGAAAAATGGTACCGTATCAGATATTCTGCCGGAAATTTCGGCTCTTACTTCCTTTTTTATTTTTACGATTTTAATTGCTTATTTTTATGAAAAAGCAAAACGAATGAAATTCTGATTATGAAAAAAATTCTGGTAATATATTACAGCCAATCCGGACAGGTAAAAGACATTATTAAATCTGTTTTATCCGATGCCGAAAATGATAAAAATATCCGGATTGATTATCTCAAAATTGAACCCGAAGAAGAATATCCTTTCCCTTGGAAACCAAGTTCAAAATTCTACGATGTGTTTCCCGAAAGTGTCAAAAGTGTTGATTGCAGACTAAAAGCATTAATTGTTAATAACTCCGAACAATACGATTTAATTATTTTAGGTCTTCAGGTTTGGTATCTTTCGCCTTCAATTCCGATAAGTTCTTTCCTTAAAAGTGAAGAAGCAAAAAACATTCTGCATAACAAGCCGGTTATTACAATTTACGGTACAAGAAATATGTGGGTAAGTGCAAATAAAACTGTTAAATATTTAATTAAAAATACAGGAGGATACTTAGTCGGAAATATTGTTTTTTCTGATAAACATCATAATCTTATCAGTGTTATTACCATTGTGCGGTGGTTAATTAACGGGAAAAAAGAAGCTTCAAAAATTTTTCCCAATGCAGGTGTTTCTTTCGATGATATAAAAAATGCTTCCAAATTCAAAAAACCTGTAATAACTGCTCTGTACAACAGTAAATTTGATAATCTTCAAACCGAATTACTGAAATTAAATGCCGTAAATATTGAATATCATATTATGAAAACCGAACTTACAGGTAAACGAATTTTTAATATTTGGGCTGATTTAATACTTAAAAAATCAAAAAACAATCCTTCAAAAAGAAAAAATTTACTGAAGCTTTTCACTTATTATCTTTTTTTTGTTATTTATGTTATTTCTCCTTTCGCCTCATTAATTTTCAGAATAAAAAGATTACTGTTGCCCCGAAAAACAGAAAAAGAACTTTTAAAAAATACATCTTTGTAAAAATTCTTATTTTTAAATAAAAAATCTATTTTTGCAATCCTTTTTTAACAGTATTTTGAATAATGGATGTTTATATTAATGCCGTAGAAAAATTTTTACCCGGAGAACCCGTACCTAATGACGAAATGGAAGATTATTTGGGGAAAATTAACGGGGCAAATTCTAAAGCTCGCCCTATTGTACTTAGAAACAACGGCATTAAAATAAGATATTATGCAATAGATAAAAATCAAAAATCGACATTTTCAAATGCTCAATTAACCCTTGAAGCAATAAAAAAACTGCAAACAGAAAATTTCACTGTCGATGATATTCAACTGCTTGCCTGCGGCACTACAAGCCCCGACCAACTTTTACCTTCACACGCATCAATGGTTCACGGCGAATTAAAAACAGGAAAAACAGAATACGGTTCTTTCGGAGGTTCGTGCAATGCAGGTATGCTTGCAATGAAATATGCTTGGTTTTCGGTAGCTTCCGGAAATACCGAAAATGCTGTTTGCACAGGAAGCGAAAAACTCTCAACTTGGCTGATTGCCGACAGATACAAAAAGGAATCCGAAAAAATTTCGGAACTTGAAAAAAAACCTATACTTGCTTTCAGTAAAGAATTTTTACGATGGATGCTTTCCGACGGTGCTGCGGCGGCTTTGCTTACTAATAAACCTAATAATAAAGGTATCTCGCTTAAAATAGATTGGATTGAAATTACCTCTTTTGCCGGTGAAATTGAAACTTGTATGTATGCCGGAGCAGAAAAAAACAGCGAAGGAAATTTAACTCCTTGGAAAGATTTAAGCGATGAATATATTAACGAAAATTCTTTAATGGTTTTACGGCAAGATACGCGCCTGCTCGGTAATAATATTGTAAAAAAAGGTGCCGAATTTCTTGTTGAACTCACGGAAAAACATAATTTTACAACGGAAGATATTCATTGGTTTTTGCCGCATCTTTCTTCAATGTATTTTAAAGATAAAATTTATGAAGAAATGAAAGCAAACGGTATTTACATTGCCGAAAATAAATGGTTTTTAAACCTGCCTTATGTCGGAAATGTAGGGTCTGCTTCGGCTTATCTTATGTTGGAAGAACTTTTTAATTCAGGAAAATTGAAAAAAGGCGAAAAAATTCTTGTTATGGTTCCCGAAAGTGCCCGATTTTCATATACATATATGATGCTTACCGTTGTTTAACAATTTTTAATATGCTGCAAGGCAAAGAAATAGAAAAAATTCTTCCTCAATCATTCCCTATGGTTATGATTGATACTTTATTCTCTTCAGATGAAGAAAAAACAGTAACCGGACTCTCCGTAAAAGAAGATAATATTTTTATTTCGGAAGGAAAATTCAGAGAACCCGGCATTATTGAAAATATGGCACAAACGGCTGCCGTCCGTTCAGGTTACGAAGCATTAAAAAACAACACAAAAGTTCGAACCGGATATATCGGCTCAATAAAAAATTTAAGCATTTATTCTTTACCGAAAGTAAATGACACCTTACAAACAATTCTTACTCCTCAAAGCGAAATAGGAGATATCTCCGTTGTAAAAACAGAGGTAT
>JAJRUH010000025.1 GCA_024277895.1 Bacteroidota bacterium
AATTCAACAAGCTCTTTAATTTTTTCTTCGAGTGAAAAACGTTGTTTGGATTCTTTATCATAAGTTTCCTCAACACGTTTTTTAAATTCTTTAATATTTTCACCGAGCGGGTCTAAAAGTGTTCTTAAATTTTCTCTGTTTTGTTCGGTAAACTTTTTACTCTTTTCTTCTAATATGCTATTTGCCAGAACTTTAAATTCATTACTAAATTTTTTACCAATGTCTTCGAGTTCGGCTTTTTGGGTTTGAAGTTTTTCATTCAGGTATTTGTTTTTTTCTTCTAAACTGTTTTTGTCGGTTGAAAATTGATTTATTTTCTTATTTAAAAACTCCATATTTTCAGACAACTCTCTGATTTCATTTTTTAATTCTTCGGTTTCGCGTTCTTTGTTTTGCAAATTGGTTCGGAACGAAGCAGTTTTTTGTTTGAGTTCACTTATTTCGTTATTTAATAAATCTGTTTGTATTTTTTCTTCTTTTAACAAATTTTCGGTTTTTTGCGAAATTTCCTCAGATGTTGAAAGTTTATATTCGGCAATTTCTTTTTCTTTTGTCAGATTTTCAAATTCTGATTTAGATACTGTCGTATTTTTTAAAAATAAACGAATAAGAAAAAATCCGGCAATTGTTCCGACAATAAATGTTATTACAGGTAAAATAGTTTCCATACTTCAGATATAAAATAAGGATTGCCTTATTGACAATCCTTTAGGTTATTATTATTTTATCAGTTTTTTCTGATTTTTAAGAATTAATCATTGCGGCATATTCGGCATTTGATAATAAACTGTCGGCTTCCGAGGCATTTTTAAGTTTAATTTTAATAATCCAACCTTCACCGTAAGGATCAGAATTAATTAATTCCGGAGTATCTTCTAATTTTTGGTTAAATTCCGAAACTTCACCGTTTACAGGCAAAAACATATCAGAAACGGTTTTTACGGCTTCAATAGTTCCGAAAGTTTCACCCTGTGCAAGTTCATCGCCTACGGTTTCAACTTCAACAAAAACAATGTCCCCGAGTTCGCCTTGTGCAAAATCCGTAATCCCCACAAATGCTTCATCTCCTTCAATTCTTAACCATTCGTGGTTTTTTGTATATTTTAAATCTTTAGGTATATTCATAATGTCCTCTGTTTAAGATTTTTATAGATTTAATTGAATGTTTAATTGTTTTTCAAAATTAGAAAATCAATTTTAATAAAAAAAATAATACTGTAATTATTAAGTGTTAAAAATAATGTTTAAAAATAGCTTAGATATTTGCCAAATTAAATCGCAAGCTGAAACCGATATGGGTATTGGAAGTTCTAAAAGCTGTTGAAACTCTCGGTGTATTAACAATTCGGTCATAAAATAAACGCAGAGTAACTTTATCTAAATTATAATCGACACTTACTTTTACCGACAGATTTTTTTGTCCTGCAGAAAGCTGATTATCGGCTTCTTTAATCCTTCGGATAACCGCAAAATTATCGCTGTAAGTAAAATCGAATCTGAAATTCAAATCACTTTTAAATAATTTTTGATTGCCCTGTATCATCATCGGAATTTCAAGATCGGGAACTTTATAACCTAAACCGATTACATATTCTTTACGTATGAGTTCTGTTATGGTATTATTGCTGAAACTTAAAGTCAACATTCTGGATTGTTTGTACTCCAGTTTTGTTGACATATCATTACGCCACTGCATATCAATTCCTGCCAAAGGTATAAATTTCTCATCAAGCGTAACAGCATCCGCAAGTAATTCGGTAACGTAATAAGTGCTTGTAAGTTGGTCTTGTATATCGGTAAATCCTGTTTCATTGTAATTTTCAAATGCAGAATTTGATTGAAAAGAAGCAACAGAATAACTTGATCGATATCCGTGATTTATTGTTATTCGTTTAAAATATCTCTTAATACCGTCGTAATAGGTTAATCCGTCGTATTTCAAACGCCAATTCGGGAAAGGAATTACCCGAAACAATTTCATTCCTATTGAATTCGCATCTTGTCCGGAATATGCCGCTAAAAATGCCGGCAGCATCACATCCTGTGAAGTCGGGTTATATCCGTAAGGAAATTTATTTACATAATCGTCAAGCGAGTCGGGATTGTTTAATTGATTTCGATTATACGGAATATCGGCATTTTGTCGGTTGTCGGCTAAGCGATGTGCTATTATCACTCTGTTTGCTAAAAATTGGTCGTAAGCATCGGATTGGTAAGTCGTGTCATTAATTTTGTCAAATGCAGTTTTTATACTTAAAAAGCTCATTGAGAATGAACCTTCATAAGATTGGTTTTGAGCATGTAATCTCCCGAAATCGTCAGAAACCCAAAATTCTTGAGTTCGATGACTTTCTCTGCGTTCGGCTGTTACATCAATTCGTAATCCTTTTATCGGTTTTAAAGTGGCTCTGAAGTTATAAGTTATATCTCCGTTTTGAATAAGCGGAGCATTTAGTAAAGTGTCTCCGGATAACCAGTGATTTGCAGCAGCAGTTTCTGCAAAATGAGAGTCGGGAACTCCGGTGATGAATTTCCAACCGGGAGCATTATTATTCAAATTATTTAAACTGAGTTTTTCAAAACCCATATAATTTGATTTTCTCATATATCCGGGTACAACGGTTCCGTTATTTTGAGAATATGTGAGAGAAATGTTCCTGACAGACATCAGTGCATAAAGTGTATAATCAGAAATAACATTAAAAATATTTTCTTTAACTTCTTTTTTTCCGGTAACCTCTATTTTTGTTTTTTTTGCCGATTTCTGAGCATAAAATTTCACTTTATTTTCATTCACAATTACTGTTCGTCCTTTTATTTCATTTCCTTTGCTGTCGGTTACTTTCAGTTTAACATTTTCAGTTTTAAGATTATGCGTTATACTTCGCGGCTTGTTCTTTTTTAAAGTTACACCTTCTTTTATGAATTTAACATTTTTAAATTTCTTTTTTGTTTTCTTTTTTCTTCCTTTAAATTTGTTATCAACATTTTTTAAAAACTTCACTTTCCGATACAAACGCTCAAAATTTGCTTGCGAAGTTAATTGTATGCGTTGATTATTTCTGATAGTGTTACCTAAATTTATTGTTGAATCAGCAGTACGCGGACCTATAGTCCAATAATAATCAGCATCATAGCGTGCGTTTGCATTAATCCAATCGAGCATAGGCAGTTGATTGACCGGGATGTTCCATGTACCGCTTAATTTTTGATGAAAATCGGTAGTTCTTCCGAAGTTTTGAATACTGTCAAGTACACTGTTCTTATAATCTTTCCATTTTTGCTCATCTGTTTTATCAATTTTACCTTCGGGTTCGCCAATCCATGCAACATTATTTGCACTGTATGTAAATTTAAGATTTCGAGATAAATTGTATCTTAAATCATAATTTCTGTTCCATATAAATTGTTTATCATAGGTTTCAGTTAACATAACATCGGAGTTTTCGATGTTCCGAAGCAAAACTTCATTGTATGATTTCCTTATATCCGTTCTGAAAGCAATCATTGACGGCATATAATAAAAATTGAAATCTTTAATAATTCTGAATGCTTTTTTTCTGAATAGCTTAACTTTTGAAAAGGGTTTAATATTTTTAGGTGTAATATTATAATTATATGAAATGGCTCCCGTATGAATTTTTAAAAGATTGTGATTTGTGTTAATATTCCTTGAAAGCAGTTCATTATATCCGTAGCTTGCAGTCCAGTTAGACAGAGCCCAAATCGGAGTAATTTTTCTGCCTCTTGATAGATTTCTTACTTTGGAGTTTTTTGTATTTCCCTTCGAAATGTTTTTCTTTTTTCTTTTTTTCTTTTCTGAATTGCCTGAAATACGGATATTTGTGATATTTACAGATTTTCGTTTAATATAATCTTGACTGATTTTCAGATAGTCAATACGTTCCTTTTGCGACATGTTTCTTAAAGTTGCCGTCATTTTAATATCAGGATTTAAAGGATCGTATTCGGGATTGTTTTTTGTTTCGGAATATCCGAAATATAATGGGATACGAATTCCGTATTTTTTAGGGAAAAATTTACCGAGTTCGGTACTTACAGAAAAGTCGTAATTAAAATTAGTGGATTGTTGTCTTTGATCTACCGATTCTTCCAATCCTCCGAAACCCGGAGTACTGTATTCTGTTGCGAGTGCAATTGTAGAAAAATCTGCAAGATTTGCCTGCAGGCGTCCGCGTGTTGCCCATCCGCCGTGTTCGTTGAAGCCTGCAAGTCGCAGTTCATTCATCCAAACATCAATAGATTTAGGTAAGCCGTCGTCAGGCAGAATATTATTTTCTTTTTTTCGGTTTCTTATACCGATCATTATTGTTCTAATGTTACTTAAATTCGGTGTTCCTGTAATACTTATTCTTCTTCCGCTGTCATCAATATATTCGGAATATTCGGAAGTTAAATTAATATCTGCACCTTCTCTTATTTTTTTGTTTCTTTCTTGTTTTAATGCCTGAAACACATCAAATTCAACATCAAGCATATTCTCAGGACGCCAAACAAGTTCTCTGTCAGGATCGTTTTTATCTGTACTTGTGCTGTAATATCCGGGTTTTGTTAATTTTAAAGGTATTTCATATTCGTAATAATTTTCTTTATAATCGGAACCTAATCGGATGAAAGCACATAAATCATCGTCATTCAGTACATCGCCTTCAATGGCTTCGGCATGAATAAACATTTGTAATTTTTTGTATTGCCTGACGTCTAAATCTACATTTTTGTATGCAGCTCTTGCATCGCCGTCGCTTAAATTATTTACTTTTAAAGAAATTGCCTGTTCATTCAGTTGTTGAAGATAAGGATTTCCGGGCGATATTTCGCGAGTAACACCGGGCGGCAAAACATAATTTACAGGTTTTCTTGATGAATTTTCTTCAACATTTACCGTATTTACATCAAATTGGGCATCTGTATATTCGGGCGTTCCTGCACCTTCCGTTCCTTCTAATAATGATAAGCGGTATTTTCTCCAGTCGCCTCTTACCAAATCCATTTCCGCAAAACGCAAAACAATGTCTTTTTGCCAATCTTTCATAAATAAACGAATAAATCGAACGGATTTAAAGTCTTCGATATTCCCTATTTTTTTTTGATAATCGGCTAAGGGTATTTTAAAATGATACCATTTTACGGTTTCTTCGTTGTCATTTCTTAATTTAACTTTTGCTTCCCTTATATCGGTAATATAATTTTCTCCTATTTGCATATCATTAGGTGTAATATGCACTTTATATTGGAAATATGCCTCGTTTTCCGTAAGAGTATAATCTCTGTTTATGTCTTCCATATCGGGACGTAATTCGGATGCAGTGGCTATATCTCCGGTAGAATATGAATTTCCTTCCTGATTGTTATATTTTTTATATCTGTCGAGAATCCCGGTTTTATTTTTGTCATAAGAAGGATCTTTGAAAAATAGATAATCGTCATCCGAAGGATCTGCTGTTGCTTTTTGATATGCAACGGAGCCTGTTCCGTAAGCAGCAGCAATACTTTGTAAATAGTCGGAAAAGAATGTTCTTTCATTGTTGTCTGATAAGCCGTCTAATCCGACATCCTGAAATTCTCTTGCATTTGCAGGTTGGGTAGCAAATGCGTCTGTTATTCTGGGTAATACGGGGACTCTTCCCCAAACAGTTGTATCAACATTTACAACATTGGCAGTGGGCGGTAATCCGTTTTCAAATGCTTGACGCGAATCTCTTAAAATATCTTCTGAGATATTTCCGAGATTAAAATAGATGTCTCCGCCGTTTTGGTTTTGGTTATTAATAAAGGGATCAAGCATCCAAAATTCGATAAATTCAATATTGGCTTCTTCAAAATCATTTGTTGTTAATGCCTGACTGATTCCTGCCCAACGACTTCCGGGGTCATTAAGGTTTCCGTTTTCGTTAATTCCTGCGGAAATTCCGGGTATTCCGGCGGGCGTGTCAAAATTATACGGTCCTTTTTCGTTCGGGTAATATCCTAAATTCAAGACGTAAAGAAATTGAGGAATATCATTTTCGGGGTCTCTGTCAGGGAAAATTTCTTGTTCCGGAATTTCTCTTACTCGATTGTCGGAAAGATCATCAACGGTTAAATAATTTAGTGAACCTGAGCCGGTTAAAAAATCACGACTAATATTATACCAAGCTAATTTCGCTCTGTTATAACCGTAAGATAAGGCATTTATTGAATCTGCTTCAGGAAATAAATCGGGTTGTCCTTGCGGTGTACTTGATATTTTCCAGCGAGAAGGTGATTTTAAATCAATGGTAACTTTTGCTCCTTCAAAATCATCAATATTTGCATATCCCTGATCTCCGAGAATTTTAGGGTGACCGGGAATTAACTGTGCAAATTCTCCGGAAAAATCTATGTGTGAGGGTGTTTTTGTTTTTACAAAAGGGATAAATTTATCGACAAATTTTGTTAAAAAAGGAATTTCCCGGTTAAAGTTTATATCGGTTCCCCAAATGGTATTTGAAACAGGTATGTCTCCGATATTAACTTTGGTTGTAAGAGGTTTCTGATGCAGGTGCATCAATGTTGCTCCGATGTTAAAATTATCTGATATTCGGTAATCTAAACGTGTTCCGATCATTGATTTTGTTCCCACTTCAAACATAGAATTGCTTTCGAGTGAAATTTTTATGGGTGTTCCGGATTCAAGTAAACTTTGATTGATAATTGTTACTCTTCCGAGGTTGTAATCAACAGTATAATCTTTATTTTCGCTAAGAATGGCACCGCCGGCAGTTACGGTAACGGAACCTTCCGGAATATTCATTGCATTTAAATTAATTTCAGAACCGCCTGCCGAGCGATATTCTCCTTTTAAAAAGAATTTATTTTTTTCCGCATTTTGTCTTGCCTGACTTTGTGTTTCATCGTATAATTCAGTGAAAACATATTGGTCGGCAATTCTGTTAATTTCAGGATCGGTACTGCCTCCGGTAATTTTTTCTTTCAGATATGAACCGAAAGGTTCTGTAACGGGGAAAAATATTTTTCCGTTAGAAGCATTAATTGTAATTTTATCAATAAAATCGAAATATCCGTCGGATCCCGGTTCATTATTTTTATTTAAGTTATCCAAACCCAATACTTTCAGTAAAGTTTGTCCTTGAATTTCTCCTGCAGGTAAATAGTTAATTGAAGAACCGGTTTTGTCGTTACGATACATAACGTCAAGTTTAAAATCCTGACTGTTAACTTGATATGCGTTAATTGAGTACACATTTTTCATCATTAAATTCCACAGCGGATTTTTAGTTGATAATGTTGTGGATTTTAATAATTTTAAAAACAAAGCATCGGGTGCTGACGGCTCTTCGTTTGAAAATTCTCCGACACGATATGTTTTTCCGTCAGCGGTATTTTCGTATTCAAAAGCTACGGCAAGAACTTCATCGTTGTTTAATGCAGAATTTAATGAAATGTAACCTAATGTCGGATTAAAAGTATATTCGGAAGGCTGTAGTAAACGTGCATTTTGAACTTTTTCATAATCATCACCTGATTCAAAATTAATGAATGAGGATAATATGGTTCCGGCATTTGAGATATCTCTTAAGCCGGGTTGATTTGTCATTTTTTGATATAAATCATTTGTATTATTATCGGGAATGAGTTGCCCTGAAGGAGAAAAGTTATCGGGAGAATAAATATGGTTTCCGTTTTCTCCTAAATCGGTAAATGCAATTATATTACGTGAATTGTCAAATTTTCCGCTTCGGTTTGTAACCCAAACTTCTATTCTTCGAATATTAATATTTGAACTTATTACAGGTAAGTTTTTTAATGCTTCGTTGTAGTGGTCTCTGAAATACTGGGAAATAAAATAATGCCTGTTTGCATCATAATCATCTGCCGTAATTTCAAACGGTGTTGTTGTTGCTCCGCCTTGAACTTCAACGGTTTTGCTTTGTCCTTTTTGTTGAGAAAAAACATTGGTTACCAACAAATTACCGAATTTTAATTCGGTTTTTATACCGAATAAACTGTGACTTCCGGTAATTAATGAGCCGGAAAGCGGCATTGTTACATTTCCTGCTTCTATTTTTTGAATAATTTCATCTTCTTTTCCTTCGTAAGATAATTTCGCATTGTTTTCAAATTCAAAGGTGGCATCAGTATCAAAATTAATACCCAATTTCATTTTATCTCCTATTTGTCCGGCAACACCCATTTTAATATTCATATTAAAATCAAAATTGACATTTTTTTGAAGGTCTTTTGTTAATGCCGGATTTTCTGTATTGTTAATTTTAAGACCGAAAATAAGTTCGGCTGTTCCTTGCGGTTTAATGTTTATTGTATTGCTTCCGAAAATTTTATCAAAACCTTGAATGGGGACAATTAAATTTTTATTTACCAATCGGTCAACCAAACTGCTTTCACCTTTAATATTCTCAAGAGCAGAGCGTTCCATCCAATACTTATGAACTTCCTGTTCGTTGCTGTAGTGCATAAAATCATTGAAAGACATGTAATAGGGATTACGATAATTAAAATTACCTATTTTATCATAAAACACAAATTCCCCTGTTTCGGGATCATATTTTACCGATGATTTTATTATTGACGGATTTTTTAAAAATAAAGGAGAGGTTTTATGAATTGATAACGGGTTATTTATATAATCATCGAATGGAAAAATAAGAGAATCTCCGTCGATGGTATCTTTAATTCCGGGAATGTAATATCCTTTTGAGATGTTCTTGTACGGTGATGCCGAAAACGACATAATGAGAATAAAACTGCTGATTATAAGAACACCTTTAAATAAAGAATTTAAGAATGATTTCACTGCAAATATTATTTAAAATTTGAAAGGTAAAATTTGGTTCATAGGCAAAATATATTGTGTAAACGAATTTATAATATTTTTAGTGCATTTTTAACAAGTTCTTCAACTGTTATATTAGAATTTGAAGTATAGATTTTGTTGACAGCTTTTTCGGCTTTTGTTTTTGGGAAGCCGAGCATTGTTAATGCTGACAGAGCTTCTTCGGGAATTGAATTTGTGAAAGCAATACCGCTGTCATCATCAGTTTCGGCTTTATTTATTTTATCTTTTAAATCAATAATAACACGTTGGGCGGTTTTTGCACCTATTCCTTTTACACTTTGCAAAGTTGTTACATCATCCGTTCTTATTGCATTTTTAACTTCATTTGCCGATAATGAAGACAGCATTATTCTTGCTGTGTTAGCACCAATTCCGGATACCGAAATCAATAATCGAAAAATGTTTCTTTCCGATTTGTCGGCAAAACCGTACAGGGCATTTGTATCTTCCCGAATAATTTGATGGATATAAATTTTGAACCGTTCTTTTCCCGAGACTTTTGAATGTGTCTGTAAAGAAATATTTACAAAATAGCCTATATTTCCTGTGTCAATAATAATATATGTGGGTGTGATTTCGGTAATGTTTCCGCTTATATATTCAAACATAAAATGTATTTTAACTTGCAAATATAAAAAAGTAATCGGGAATATATGAAAAATACATCCTTTAGACTTATTTCAAATAAAATGCAAAAAAGTATTAAAACTTTTTTGCAGTGAAAAAATTATCATTACTTTTGCTGACCTGAAATTTAAGAATTTCACGGGGCCGATAGCTCAGCCGGTTAGAGCATCTGACTCATAATCAGAGGGTCCGGGGTTCGAGTCCCTGTCGGCCCACTTTTCATGGTTATTGATTGTAACACCTTGCCTTTTTCGGTAAGGTGTTTTTTTTTATTGTGTTAAACTTCAGAAAAATCCTTATTGAAAAAGTAAAATTAATTGATAAACTTGGTAAAGAAAGATAAAAAACCTGTTTTAATTAAGGCACATTTCCAAATCAATGAAACCTCAATATTTTCATTTTATAAATAACACATAGTGTTTATTCAAAAAATTTGAGTTGAATTTTCGGTGATTTTGTGATTAACCCGGATTATGTTTTGCTCGGATTTTTTAGAAATTTGATCAGATTTATAATAGGTCATTAAATGAAACCGCAGAACAAACACCATCTTTGAATATGCCCGGTTTCTTTTGACTTTTTTTAATGACAAGCATACGAGGGCTTGCTGAAAAGTTCACAGGTGCATTAGATTTCAAGTTTATCGTTTGAGGTCGTATATAAATACTACGAAATAAGAGAAATTTGAAAGATGATGTGCCTGTGGGCAGCTAAAATATTTTACACAAGTGCAAGAAAATAGGGTGAAATGAATTAAAAACCTTGCATTTGTATATGGAAATAACCCTATAAGTAACTGAGACACAAATATATTAGCGTTTTTCAGTAAACCCTAATTAACTGTATGATTAATACTTTCCAAATCTGTATCTCGATTGTATTTTGATTATCTCCAAGAACATACTTGAGAAAAAAAAATAATCGCTTGAATACTGGTCAACGGTGTTTATAAATATCTGCAACTGTATCAGGAGATATCTCTTTGTTGTCAGTTATGAATTCAAACATTTTTTCTTTTTCATTGTTCCAATATGCAACTCACCTAATAATTATAAAACCTAAATTCAAGTAATAAATGCAACTTTTTATGGCGATAATATTTGAGAAATAATTATATATTTTTTCAAAACAGGAAAGCAGATAAAACTGCCTTCTCTGCTTTGACGGAAAATATGTAATTTACCCCCTCAAATCGCCA